>JADHYL010000012.1 GCA_016782495.1 Candidatus Omnitrophota bacterium | reverse complement strand
CATGTGGGTGTGCATGCCGCTTCCGTTTATACCATAAATCGGTTTTGGCATAAATGTGGCGTAAAGGTTCTCGGCCATGGCGACTTCCTTCACAACCATGCGGTATGTCATTACGTTGTCCGCCATGGTTAATGCGTCCTTATAGCGCAGGTCGATTTCGTGCTGCGAGCTTGCGACTTCATGGTGCCAGTACTCTACGTCTATGCCAACCTTCTCCAGCATGAGAACGGTCTTGCGCCGCAGGTCCTCACCGATATCCATTGGCGTAAGATCGAAATACCCGCCCTTGTCAAGGATCTCAGTGCCGCCTACGTTTCGAAAGTAGAAATATTCGAGTTCCGGCCCCACGTAAAAAATAAACCCCATTCTCTTGGCCTCTTCAAGGTTTTTCTTCAAGACGTAGCGCGGATCTCCCGTAAACGGTTTTCCGGTCGAGGGCTCAAGAACATCGCAAAACATCCTGGCAACGGGCTTTTTCTCCCTGATCCAGGGAATAATCTGGAACGTATTAGGGTCGGGTTTTACTATCATATCAGATTCTTCTATGCGCGAGAATCCCTCTATGGATGATCCGTCAAAACCCATACCTTCTTTTAAAGCTCCGGAGAGCTCCTCGACGCGTATGTCAAAACTTTTAAGAAAACCCAAAACGTCCGTAAACCAGAGCCTTACAAAGCCTACCTTTTTATTTTTCACTATTTTCAACACATCTTTTTTTGTCATGATATCCTCTTTTTTTAGATCTATTTATTGGCGATAATAAGTAGACTATTATACCAAAAAGGGGCTGACTTTTCAAATACTGTCTGAAGCCCGTTCTATCTGGAAGAAAACCGGCTAATAAGAGCTTGCGCTGCCTTTTTAGCCATGCCCATTGCCTCAATAACGGTTCCTTCGCCACCCACAATATCGCCGCCTGCGTAGACGTTTTTAAGCGAAGTTTCCATTGTTTCTTTGTTAACTATAATATCGCCCCATTTATCCACTTTCAAGCCGGGAACTTCTTTTGTAAGAAGCCGATTTGCCTTTAAGCCTACGGCAACTATGGCAAGATCACAGGTTGTATTAAATTCGCTCTCCTTTATGGGAACGGGCCTTCTTCTTCCGCTTGAGTCAGGTTCCCCTAATTCGCATCTTAAGCACTTTATTTTCTCCACATAACCGTCTTTATTGCCTGCGAACTCTACCGGCTGAACCAGAAACCGGAAATTTATCCCCTCTTCCCTGGCGTGTTCTATTTCCAGCCTCCTGGCCGGCATCTCATCCTGTGTGCGCCTGTAGAATATGCTTACGCTTGGTACGAGTTTCTTTATCTTCTGTATCCTGAGAGCGGCTCTTGCCGCGTCCATGGCGGTATTTCCGCCGCCGATTACAACCACGTTTTTGCCTATGTTGATCGGAGTGTGATATTCCGGAAATTTATATGCGCTCATGAGGTTTGCCCTTGTTAAAAACTCGTTGGCCGAATAGATATTGCACAGGTTCTCGCCCGGGATATTCATGAAAGAAGGCGTGCCGGCTCCCAATCCCAGGAATACGGCGGAAAAACCGTCTTTAAAAAGTTCGTCCAGCGTTTTCATTTTGCCTACGATGAAACTGGGGATGATTTCCACTCCGAGTTCTTTAAGGTAGTTTATTTCAAAATCCAGAACATCGCTTGGCAGTCTGAATGGAGGAATGCCGTAACGCAACACCCCGCCTGTTTTGTGAAGGGCCTCGAAAATAACGACTTTTATTCCCTTGCGCGCGAGTTCGCCGGCGAAACAAAGCCCTGCCGGCCCCGAACCGACAACCGCTACTTTCTTACCCCTAATCATGTGTCTTGTGTCTTGTGTCATGTGTCCCGAGTCATTCTTCATACCCCAATCCCCCACGAATCTTTCGAGAAAATGTATGTTTATCGCTTTTTCCGAAGCGAACGCGGCGCCTTTTTTCGTGAACACGCATGTCTTCCTGCACTGGTATTCCGCCGGGCACACCCTGCCGCAAATAGAGGGAAAATTATTTTTTTCCTTTATTGTAAAATAAGCTCCCTTATAATCCTTCTCGGCTATTTGGAATATAAATTTTTTAATGTCTATTCCGACCGGGCAACCTTCTATGCAGGTAGGGTTCTTGCACTGGATACACCTTTCGGCTTCTTTTAAAGCCTCTTCTTGGCGGTAACACGAAACGACTTCGTCGAAACCGTTTATTCTTACGCTGGCTTCTTTTTCTTGGGGTTTTATGGGTGCTTTTTCCATGACAATCCTAACTTACAAATGTGCCCTTCTTGCTTGCAATAGATCTTGCTTCGCTTATTAAGCTCTTCCCAGTCAACCACGTGGCCGTCAAACTCCGGGCCATCAATACAGCTAAATTTTACCTTGCCGCCCACCGTAACCCTGCAGCATCCGCACATTCCGGTTCCGTCAACCATTAGCGCATTTAGCGAAACTACTGTTTTAACGTTAAATTCTTTGGTCATATTTGATACGGCCTTCATCATGGGGATAGGTCCGACTGCGTAAACTAGGTCATACCTGTCATTGCGAGTCCCGAGCGAAGCGAGGGACGAAGCAATCTCTTGTTTTGAGATTGCTTCGCTCCCTTCGGTCGCTCGCAATGACGTTTTGGCCAAGAGAAGTCTTTTCAACGCATCGATGACGAAACCCTTCCTGCCGTAAGAGCCGTCGTCCGTAGTTATGTGAAGCTGGTCTGATACCGCTTTTAGTTCACTTTCCAAAATCAATAAGTCCTTACTTCTCGCTCCCAGGATACTGGTTACATGATTTCCGGCACTTTTTAACGCTTTTGCCACAGGATATATTTCGGCTATTCCGACTCCCCCGCCCACCAGAATGACTTTTCCGTAATTTTTTATTTCCGTGGCGTGGCCCAGGGGCCCTACAAGCGAAAAAAGTTCGTCTCCTTCTTTTAAGGTACCCAATAGCTTCGTGGTAAAACCGAGTTCCTGGAAAATAAGAGTTATGCTGCCGCGCGCTTTATCCACCCCAACAACTGTTAAGGGGATCCTTTCGCCTTCGGCCTTGGCCATGAGGACAACGAATTGCCCTGCCCTGGCTTTAGCGGCTATTAGAGGAGACTCTATGTCTAACCGCGTGATCCTGGCGTCCTTATTTTCTATTAATACTTCTTTTTCCAATATCCTCATATATGCCTTTTCTCGTTTATTATATCACAGCCTTACAAAAAAAATAAGGCGTCTTTTTTCACAAAGACGCCCATGTCCTTTAACCGACGTATTATAACAAATCGTCTTCTTTATGTCAATTTTAAACTCAGCCGAACATGTAGGATATCCAGTGCCCTACATAATGAGTGGCGATAATAACCACTATAGCAATACCGAGATGCTCTGTCACGACCTTAAGGGGCATTTCTTTTTGCTCTCTGGCCATGCTATAGCTAAAAATGCAAAGCATCGTTAGGCCCCAGGCTATACTTATTATTACTGCCGTCGTGAGCGTAAAAAAAAGGACCGGCACAATAAAGGTAAGGGCAAAAATGAATTTTGACAGGAATGTGGCAATTGTCGCAGCCCATATCTGTTTTGGGGTGTGCCTGTTTTCCGACTCTTCCGATATATGTATGCCAAGGGCGTCGGAAAAAGCGTCCGCTATGGCTATTGTTAGAATTCCTCCTAGGACCGCCAGCCTCGAATGAGTGCCCGCATGAAGCCCCACCATAAGACCCAGCGTCGTAATGATGCCGGAAGTCAGCCCGAAGCTGAATCCCACTTTTATCGAATGTTTGACCATATTTGTTTCACCCTTTCGGCTATGGCGAGCGCGCTTGTAAGGCCGGGCGACTCTATGCCTATCAGATTTATAAAATTCGGGAAACCTTTAGTGCTTTCTTCGCTTATTACGAAATCCCTGAAACTTTCTTTTTCCGATTGCAGTTTAGGCCTTATGCCCGCCGTATCGGGTATTATATCATTTAATTCCAGGTTGGGAAGGAATTTTTGAAGGGAATTTAAGAATTTGTTTTTGTCCTTCTCGTTTATGTTATAATCGATCGCTTCTACATACTCTGCGTCCGGGCCGAGGCGTAAGCCCCCTGCCAAATCCGGCGTAACGTGAATCCCCAGGTCTATTTCGCTTGGCGGGGGATATATAAGGTGGTGTACCTTAAATTTTTTCGGGTCCCTTATCCTGAAGTATTGCCCTTTACAATAGTTAATCCTATATGAATATTTATCCGCGTCTATTCCGGCGAGCTCCGCAATTTTATCCGAGAAAAGCCCCGCCGCATTTATGACGCATTCTGTCATGAATGAAAATTTTTCTTTGTGAGGTTCGCTTACGGTTATTTTGTACTCGCCGCCCTTTCGTTCAATTCCTATCACTTCGACCGAAAAAGCGAAATTTACTTTTCTTTCTTTCGACTTTTTATACAAAAACTCCAAAAAAGAATGGGTATCAAATATGCCCGTTTCCGGAGAAAAAATCGCTTTTTCGCACCTCACGTCGGGCTCGAGTTTTCTTATCTCGCTTTTAGCTAAGAATTGTAAGCCTTCTACCCCGCATTCGCCGGCGTTTTTGTAAATCGTCTCAAGCTTAGAGATTCCCCCCGTTTCATTGGCTACAATGAGTTTTCCTAACTTTTTATATGCAATTTTGTTTTTTTCGCAAAATTCATAGAGGAGCCTTCCTCCCCTGATACATGTTTCGCTTTTTAAGCTTCCCTTTGGGTAATATATCCCCGCGTGGATAACCTCCGAGTTCCTGGAACTCGTTTCCTGCCCGAAAGAACGGTTTTTTTCGATTACCATTATTTCTTTGCCGAGGTCTGAAAAGAGATAAGAAACCGCAAGGCCAATCACCCCTGCGCCGATAACCGTTATATCAACTTTTTCCATATGGCTAGCATGTCTAGGGTCACAAGACACATGTCACACGTCACATGTGTTCGAAAAACATAACCTTGTGACTTTGTGACCTGGTGACTTTTTTAGCATTATCCTTCTTGCCCCTTGTGTCATGTGTCTTGTGTCATGTGACTTAGAATTTCTCCCAGTGTATAACATCCTGTAACCTGCGGCTTTTAGCCTGCTTTACTTCTTCGGCGGGCCAGCCTATCGGTATGAGGCTTACGAGCCTAAAATCCGAAGGAGCGCCGAGAAGCTCCGAGACCTCTTTCGCGTACGGCTTTTTTTCGCCGGCAACCCAACAGGCGCCCAGGCCGAGTCCGGCCGAAGCCAGAAGAATGTTTTCCGTGGCGGCGCATCCGTCCTCCAGGTAATACTTCGTTTCCTTGCAGAATACGGCTATGCAGGCGGCGGCGTCTTTTATGAAGCTTCCCGTATTCGCGATGGTGCCGAGCTTTTGCAGGGTTTCTTTATTTTGCACCACTACGAATTCCCATGGCTCAACCCTCCTGGCCGTAGGCGCGCGCCTCGCCGCGTCAACGATTCTTTCCAACATTTCCCTCTTCACTGCGTCCGGCTTATAAGCCCTTACGCTTGTTCTTTTGGATATGGCGTCGAAAGTATCCATGTTCTTAGCCTCCTCGATCTTCTTCTATCAACTTATCTGTATCGAACTTCTTCATTGCGCGGTAGATAATAAAATAACTCGGACAATAAAGCTCGTTCCCAAGATAATCCATGACTAAATGGATGAAATACCCCGCGGCAAACGCAAATACATAAATGTTTTTTGTGTATGCGGCGAGAAAGATAAGGAGAATCGCGATCTCCCACGAATGAAATACGAGATATAATTTCTTGAATCTCTGCTCGAGGTGCCTTTTTGGTGTATTTATGCTTACATTATATACGTTTCGAAGGGTAAAATCTTTGAGGCCATATTGTATTAGATATTCTATTATATGGTCCAGGTCCATAAAAATACCGGAAATAAAACACAGAGTTGCTGCGGGAAAAGACTTCGTGAAAAACCACAGTGCCAGCCCTAATGAAAAAGACACTGCGATATGCCTGGATGGTTTCATTCTATTATGAGATCTTCTAACTTGCGTTTAGGGACGTGGTGAGCCGCTTTTTGGTCCCGCCAGTACTTGATGTCGCCCGCGGCGTCAACCGTTTCTATTACCACTTTTTCTTTTGGTTTTCCCATGGCAAGGACTAAAAGGATTTCCAGGTGGTCCGGAATTTTGAGGGCTTTTCTTAACGCTTCGCGGTCTATTGAGCCAATCATGCACCCGCTCAGGCCCTTCTCGGCGGCGCCCAAAAGAATGCTTTGGGCTGCTATGCCGTGATCGCAACCGAATGTTTTGGTTATCGCGGTATCTCCCAGAATGACTATATAGGCTGAAGGCCTCTCACCAACTTTTGGCCCCGGCCAGTCCTTGAGGTATCCGGCCCACGCCAGATGAGGAAATATTAAGCAGTTTTTTTGCGGATCCCGGGAAAGGATATATTTAAGCGGTTGCAGGTTTGCCGCCGACGGCGAAAGTCTCGCCAGCTCTATGAGTCCTTTAAGAACACTTTCCTTGATTTTAAAGTCCTCATAAAACCTGCGATAACTTCTGTTTTTGGATATTAAACTGCGTAACATTTTCTAGCTTTCCAGGACGTACCTGAATATAAGTGGCGCTACGATAGTGGCGTCTGACTCTATCATGAATTTAGGCGTGTCAAGCCCAAGTTTTTCCCAGGTGATTTTTTCATTCGGTACAGCCCCGCTATATGAGCCGTAGGAAGTGGTGCTATCAGAAATCTGACAATAATATCCCCACAGCCGGCACTCTTTTTTCAGGTCCTGCCTTATGAGCGGAACAACGCATATCGCAAAATCTCCGGCTATGCCTCCGCCTATCTGGAAAAATCCAACGGATTTTTCTTTTGAGTTTTCAAGATACCAGTCGATAAGATAATCCATTTGCTCCAGCCCGTTTTTAACAAAATTAAAGTTTTTAAGCCGGCCGGATTTAACTTCGGCGACCATACCGTTACCCAGAGTGGAATCTTCCCAGCCCGGAGTGAAAATAGGCAGGCTCTTCTCGCAAGCCGCCACGACCCAGCTATTTTTGGGGTCTATCTCGTAGTATTTTTTCAAGGCGTCGCTACGTATAAGCTCGTAAAAATATTCATACGGGAAAAAGCTCTTTTTTTCCTCTTCGGCTTTTTTGTACAAAGGGAAAAGTTCTTTTGAAAGTTTTTCGATGGCTTCGGCCTCCGGAATGCACGTATCGGTAACCCTGTTAAAACGATTATCTTTAAGCTGGAGCTCTTCTTCTGGCGTAAGGTGCCTGTAGTGCGGTATGCGTTTGTAACTTTTATGCGCTATGAGATTAAAAATATCTTCTTCGAGGTTAGCGCCTGTGGAGCATATACCGTGGACTTTTTCTTTTCTTATCATCTCGGCCAGGGTAATGCCTATCTCGCCCGTGCTGAGGGCGCCGGCTAGCGTAAGAAACATCTTCCCGCCTTTCCTAAGATGCTCCACATAGCCTTCCGCGGCTTCGGTTAAGGCCGCGGCGTTAAAATGTTTGAAATTATCCTTTATAAATTGTCTTATACTCATAAATAATAGCTTTAACGATTATAATACTTTTTCGATTTTTTCTCTACAACTTTTTTCTTTTTCGGCCTGCTGGAAAGAAAGCGCCTTTATTACGCTGGCGCCTTTTTTCTCAATGCCTTTTTTCATGACCTCCAGGGCTTTCTTTTTTCCCGTGCCGCTTCCGTAAGTAACAAAAAGAATAGCTTTTTTCCCTTCTCCGAGAACGCACTTATCCAGGTATGTGTTAATCGCAGGCGCCGGCTTAAACGCCCACACAGGACTCCCCAAAATAACTTTATCAAAGTCCTTGAGATCCAAGAGCGTTTTGTAAAGTTCCGGTTTTTTGGCGAGGAACGCGTCCTTACACTGCATGAAAAAACTTGTTTCTTCTTTTAAGGGCCTTATTCTTACCGGCACAACGTCTTCGCCTTTATTCTTTAAAATATCCACGATAATTTGCGCTACGCGATGCGTGTTACCGGTAAATGAATAATAGACAACGGCTGTTTTCATCAGTACCTCCCTATAAAAGCATTCTGCTTTTCACTGTTTTGACTTTCTCTTTTCCGGATAAAATTTCCGCTATCTTTACGCCGAACAAAACCGCCGTGGCCGGGCCCTTGCTTGTTACGATATTTCCGTCTACGACCACGCTCTCATCCGTAAATTTTATATTGTCTAAAAACTCTTTTTCCATTCCGGGGTAACAAGTGGCTTTTTTGCCGTAAAGAATACCGGTAGGAACCAATACAACCGCCGGTGACGCGCAGATCGCGGCAATGACTTTGCGTTTTTCGTTCATATTTTTTATGAGATTTTTTACCTTCTCGGATTTCGCGAGATTCTCCGCGCCCAAAGAACCGCCGGGAAGAACGAGGCCGTCAAATTCCTCGTTTACATTATCCAATTTTTTATCCGCCAGAACCTTTATTCCGTGGCCGCCGGTCACTTCAAGCCCTGAAAGTCCGGCAACCGTAACGTCGATATCGGCCCTTCTTAAAATATCTATCGGGGCCATGGCTTCTATCTCTTCAAATCCTTCCGCTAAAATGATTAAAACTTTTTTTTGCATAACCAACCCCTTTGTGACCTTGTGACTTTGTGACCTGGTGACCTGGTGACCTGTTAGTACGGCACCCGTTTTATAACCTGCTTCGTAATTATTACGCCTAAAACCCAGGATACTGCGGTAAAGGCCAGCATTATAGCCCATTCGCGAACTCCCAGCGCTACGACGTGGAAAAAATCGCGAAGTGGCGGGGTATAAAGAACTAACAACTGAAGCCCTAAAGACACAAGAATAGCCAGGTTAACCCACTTATTTATAAATATAGGCACCCCTTCTTCCACGCGCAAAACCGTTATCCGCACAAACGCGTAAAGGACAATAGTCGTAAAAAGCATTGTGCTGGCCAGTTCCGGGCCTCTTATTTTCATGCCTATGGCGAAAACAGAAAGGAGAACCACGACTTTTTTAAATCCGATAAGCCCGACAAGCCATTTTAACCTCGCGTCGATTATTCCTTTTTTCTTGGGCCGTGGCGGCCTTGTCATTACCTTCTCATTAGATGGGTCTGAAGCGAGGCTCATGGCAACTGTCGTATCGGTAACAATGTTAATCCAAAGAATCTGGATCACGCTTAGCGGGATCTTTCCCACTATCGAGCAGAAAAACATTACAAAAACTTCAGCGAGGTTACAGGTAATAAGGTAGTTTACGAACTTTCTGATGTTGTCGTATATGGTCCTACCCTCTTTAATCGCTTCAACAATCGTTTTGTAATTGTCATCCAGAAGTATCATCCCGGAAGCGTCTTTGGCTACGTCTGTTCCGCGCATTCCCATCGCAATGCCCACGTCCGCGGCTTTAAGAGCGGGGGCGTCATTGACGCCGTCTCCCGTCATGGCGACAACGTGGCCTTTTTTCTCAAGCGTCTGGGCCACTCTAAGTTTATCCTGCGGGAGGGCCCTGGCTATTATGTCTATAGTTTCTATGTCAGCTTTTAATTTTTCATCTGAATAGGTGTGTAGCTCGGCGCCTGTTACGGCATGTTCTCCGAAATCAAGCTTTTTTCCTATCGCCGAAGCTGTAATCGCGTTATCGCCCGTAATCATAACGGTGCGAATTTTTGCGGAGCGCGCCGTATCGACAGCATCTTTTACTTCCCTCCGTGGCGGATCTATCATTGCCTGCAATCCCAAAAAAACCTGGTTTTTTTCTATTGATTCTTTATCCTCGTTGGGCCTTACCTCTTTAGTGGAAAATGCCAGGACTCTTAAGCCCCCTTTCGCAAAATCAGCGTTCGCTTTAATGATCATGTCTTTTTTATCGGCTGTGAAACGGTTTATCCCGCCGTTTTCCAGGATCCGGTCGCATCCGTCTATAATCACTTCGGGCGCGCCTTTCGTAAATGCTCTCTTTTTTGCGCCCTCCTCGTGGATCGTGGTCATTTTTTCTCTTTCGGAAGTAAAAGGAATCTCATCCATTCTCGGAAAAGATGCTTTTTCCCTGTTTGGGCCGATCCCTGCTTTTTTTGCAGAGACGAGAAGCGCTATTTCCGTAGGGTCACCTATGTAGTGCGGTTTATCGTCTTTCGTTTCGGCGGAAGCGTCGTTACAGAAAACGCCGCATTTCAAAAGAGCGTCCATATCGCCTAACGGTATGGCCCGGTTCTGGGCGTGCTCGATCTTACCTTCTTCTTCATAACCGACTCCTCCGAAGTTAACCTCGTGGTCTCCGAAGAAAAGTTTTTGCACGGTCATCCGGTTTTCGGTAAGCGTGCCTGTTTTATCAGAACATATAACGTCCACCGAACCAAGGCTCGCCACTACCGGAAGATCTCTTACAAGGGCCTTATTCTCCGCCATGCGCCTTGTTCCGAGGCTCATGGCGAACGTTACTATGGCAGGCATTGCTTCGGGTATCGCTCCCACAAAAAGCCCCATGCAAAGTATAAGTACATCGACCCACGGCATGTGCCCGCGTAAGAACGCCATCGCCGCAACCAAAAGAACCGTAAATCCTATAGCAACGGTAATCTGTCTGGCAAGTTTATCGACTTCAAGCTCAAAAGGCGTCTTCTTCGCTTTTATCTCGGTAATGCTTTCCGCTATTTTGCCGAGTTCGGTGTCCATGCCCGTTGACACTACAACCGCTTCGCCCTCGCCCTGCGTGATGTAAGTGCCCATGTACGCTATGTTTTTTCTGTCCTGAAGGGCTGTTTTCTCAGGCAATACCTCTGTTGAAAGAGAAACCGGAACGCTTTCTCCCGTAAAGGCTGATTCATCCGCTTTAAGTCCGTGCGACTCAATAAGCCGCCCGTCCGCCGGAACCTGCATGCCCTCGGAAAAAACCACGATATCGCCCGGGACAACTGCGGTAGCTTCTATCTCTCTTTTCTCGCCGTTACGCCTTACGGTTGTTTTCGGCACTACCATGTTTTTCAGGGCCTCCATCCCGCGGGCGGCTTTATAATTTTGGATAAAACCCAAAATGGCGTTTATGAGGATTATAAGCAGTATAAAACACGCTTCAGGTATGCGGTTTTCATTACCCCACACCGTAATGGCTATAGAGGTGATAATCGCAAAAAGCAAAATCAGGGTGAAAAGATTGTTGAACTGTTTGATAAAAAGCGTTATCGGGTTTACCTTTTTTGCGGCTCTTAATTGATTCGGTCCATATTTTGCCAGCCGCTCTTTAAGTTCGCTTTCACTTAATCCTTCGCGCCGGGTTTTTAACTGACTTATGCATTCCTCGGCTGAAATTGAAAAAGCGTTTTTTATCATCTTTTTTCCTTTATATAACTTTTGCCATTTTCAAAGCGGAGATTGTTTTCGCGTCAACGATTTTTCCGGAATAAAAAAGTTTTTTTATTTCTTTCACGCTCAAGACTTTTACACTAATCATTTCATCCTCCTGAACAACGGAATCCACCTTCTTTAAATCATACGCCTTGAATATAGTTATCTTTTCCGTGGTGTATCCGGGGGCGGGATAAATAAAACCTATTTTTTTCCACTTCCCGGCGGCGTAACCGACTTCCTCTATCAGCTCTCTTTTTGCGCAAAGTAAAACGCTTTCGCCTTTAGAAAGCGTGCCCGCCGGGAGCTCCCATATGTAGGAATTTATTACGGGCCTGTATTGTTTTATAAAAACGATCTTTTCTTTGCTTAAAAAAGGTACTATTAAAACCGCGCCGATATGTTTTACAATTTCCAGATCCGTAACGTAGCCGTTCGGAAATTTATGCCTCTTGAGATAGACATTTAATATCTTACCTTTAAATATTGATTTTACTTTCTCTCGAGGCATAAGTATCTAATCGACTGCAACAAGCCTCTTAAACGGCTTCTATCGTTGAAGGCGGCTTTCTGGTTATGTTGTACGTAACGCTTACAACGCCGGGAACTTCCTCCGTCAGCCTCGCTGCCAGTTTATCCAGAATATCGAAAGAAAGTTTCGTCGGTGATCCGGTAACGGCGTCATGGCTGTCCCAGCATCTTACTTCTATTTGAAAACCGTAATCCCTCTTCCCGTTCCTCACCCCGGTAACCTTATCATTGTGTAAAATCGCCATGTACTGGAAGGCCTTTGTGGATGAAAGTTCGTCTTCGACGATTTTCGTGGCTTTTTTTACGAGGTTTACTCTTTCTGGGGTCACTTCTCCTATAATTCTCGTGGCCAGTGCCGGGCCCGGGAAAGGCGGCCTATTGTATATTTCTTCCGGCAAGCCCAACGCCTTTGCAACTTTTCGCACTCCGGATTTTCTGAGCTCTATGACCGGCTCGAGAACTTTATAACCGTATTCTTTTTTCGTGTCAATACCGAGCTGTTCCAGGATATTGTGTTGTCTTTTAACGCCGGCGACGGTTTCCTCCACGTCCG
>JADHYL010000011.1 GCA_016782495.1 Candidatus Omnitrophota bacterium | reverse complement strand
TACCCAGCGAAAACGAAGTCCTCAGGTCCGGAGACATTATTAGCCTGGACGTGGGGGTGGAATTTAAAGGTATTTACGCAGATGCCGCCAAAACCCTGATAGTGGGACAGGCCCAAGAAGAGGCCCGGAGGCTCGTGGCCGTCACAGAAATTGCTCTTCAAAAAGGCATAGAAGCCGCCAAGGCCGGCAACTGCGTCGGGGATATTTCGTGGGCTGTGCAGTCCTTTGTAGAATCTCGCCATTTTAGCGTAGTCAGGGCATTTGTCGGGCATGGGATAGGCAAGAGTATTCACGAGGAACCGGAGGTCCCGAATTTCGGAGGACCCCACAAGGGCATGATTCTTGAAAACGGCATGGCTTTGGCTATAGAGCCGATGGTAAATGCCGGCACGAGTGAGATTGAAATATTAAGTGACGGCTGGACAGCCGTAACGAAAGACGGAATGTGTTCGGCGCATTTTGAACACACGATAATTATTAACGGCGAAAAAGCAGAGATTGTGACATGAGCCCAAAAGAAGAAGGAATAATCGTAGAAGGTAAGGTTCTGGAGACGCTTCCGAACGCCATGTTCAGGGTGGAGGTGGAAAACGGCCACAAGGTATTGGCGCATGTTTCGGGAAAAATGCGCATGCACTTCATAAGGATCATACCCGGAGACACGGTGACGGTGGAGCTTTCTCCGTATGACCTTTCCAGGGGTAGAATCATGAGAAGGGGAAGATAACATGAAAGTACGCGCAAGCGTTAAAAAGATCTGTTCAAAATGCAAACTTATCCGTCGGAAAAGGGTCCTACGCGTTATTTGCGCGGACCCGAAACATAAACAAAGACAAGGGTAGGAGATTAGAGAATGCCAAGAATAATAGGTGTTGATATACCGAAAGAAAAAAGAATAGAGATAGCGCTTACCTATATCCACGGGATAGGGCGCGCCATGTCCAATAAAGTTTTAAAAACCGCGCGCGTGAATCCTGGTACGCGCGCGAAGGATCTCTCCGAAGAAGAGGTTTCGCGAATAACGGGCATTATACAGAAAGACTGCAAAGTCGAGGGAGATCTCAGGCGCGAGGTTTCCGCCAACATAAAAAGGCTTATTGAGGCCGGAACGCACAGGGGCTACAGACACAGACGCTCCCTTCCGGTAAGAGGACAGAGGACGCGGACAAACGCAAGAACCAGGAAAGGCCCCCGCAAAACTGTGGGCGTGACAAGAGAAAAAAAAGTAAAAACAGTAACAAAGGAAACACGATAGATGCAAAAGAAAAAAATTAAAACAAGAAAAAAAATTGCAAGAAACGTACCGAAAGCGATAGCTCACATCTTGGCGACTTTTAACAACACGATTATCACGATAACCGACCTGAAAGGCGATACCCTCTGCTGGTCCTCGACGGGAACGGTGGGTTACAGCGGCTCCAAGAAGTCAACGCCTTTTGCCGCGGGAATAGCCGCGGAAAACGCCGCCAGGAAAGCCAAGGATTACGGCGTGAGGGAGTTGGAGGTCTTGATTAAGGGGCCGGGTTCCGGAAGAGAAAGCGCGATAAGGAGCCTTCAGGCAGCAGGCCTGGCGATCCGCACCATAAAGGATGTCACGCCAATTCCTCATAACGGTTGCAGGCCGCCGAAGAGAAGGAGAGTATAAATAATGGCACGTCTAACACAAGCGCAGTGCAGGCTTTGCCGCTCATACGGCGAAAAAATGTTCCTCAAAGGGGCAAAATGTAACAGCGGAAAATGCCCGATGATAAAAAGACCGTTCGCCCCGGGCCAGCACGGAAACCGCAGGAAGAAAGAATCTAACTACGGGTTGCAGTTAAAGGAAAAACAAAAGGCAAAAAGAATTTACGGTATTTTAGAAAGACAATTTAAGAAATATTTTGCCCTGGCCGAAAGAACAAAAGGCGTGACCGGACACACCCTTTTACAGCTTTTGGAGCGAAGGCTGGATAACGTTGCATTTAGGCTTTGTTTCGCGTATTCGCGTGCGCAAGCCCGGCAACTCGTCAGGCACAATAACATATATGTCAACAACAAGAAAGTGAACATCCCCTCGTATACCGTCAAGGAAGGCGATGTTATCGAGGTGAAAGGAAAAGAAGAACGCTTAAAAGCTATATCCGAAATACGGAAAGACTTAAAGGATCGAATCGTTCCTAAATGGCTTGAGCAGGAAAAGGACGCGCTAAAAGGCGCAGTTAAGAGCCTGCCGGCGAGAGAGGATCTGGACTTCTCGATTCAGGAACAGTTAATCGTAGAGTTGTATTCGAAATAAGGAGGCAAAGTAAATGGGTGTCAAACTCAGGAATTTTGAAATGCCGAAAAAGCTTATATGTGATGAAGAAACGCTTACGCCGACATACGGAAAATTCATAGCGGAGCCTTTTGAGCGGGGTTACGGCACGACGATAGGTAACTCGCTTCGCAGAGTTCTTATCTCATCCATAGAAGGAACGGCCGTGACGTCGGTTAAGATCGGCGAAACTAAACATGAATTTTCTTCTATAACAGGCTTGGTGGAAGACATTCCGCAGGTCATATTGAATATTAAGCAGCTTGTCCTCAAGTCTCATTTTAAAAACCCCAAGCCAATGTTTCTGAAGGTAGACAAAAAAGGCGACGTGAAAGCAAAGGATTTCAAGGTGGACGAAACCGTCGAGATAGTAAACCCTAATTTACACATTGCAACCCTGACGAAGAAAACAAAACTTGAAATGGAGCTTGAGGTTTCGCGCGGCAGGGGCTACGTGCCGGCGGAAAGAAACAAAAAAGAAAACCAGCCCATAGGCGTTATACCCGTAGACGCGGTATTTTCTCCGGTAAAACGCGTTAATTTCAACGTCGAAAACACCCGCGTCGGGCAGACGACGGACTACGATAAGCTAATTTTGGAAATCTGGACAAACGGAAGCGTTGATCCGAAGGAGGCGCTCCTTTACGCGTCAAATATCCTGCAGAGGCACCTGGATAATTTCGTCGAGTTCGGTCAGCTGCCGGAAGAGATTACCGAAGTTGAGGAAACAAAAGAGGAAAAAGAATTAGTTGAGAAACTCGACATGCCGATAACGGAGCTTGAGCTCTCGGTCAGGAGCTCGAATTGCCTGAGGGAAGCAAAGATAAAAACGATAGGAGATCTCGTGAAAAAAACCGAGATGGAAATGCTTAAATACAGAAATTTCGGCAAGAAGTCTTTAACGGAAATCAATAAAATCCTGACCGACATGGGTATTCACCTTGGGATGAAGCTGGAAAAGAAAGAGAAATAATATGCGACACAAGAGGCTTAGAACAAGGTTCGGAAGGCAGCCGGATCATCGCCGGGCAACCTTGACGAATCTTGCGAAAGCGACTTTAATTTATCAGAGAATTAAAACAACGCAAGTAAAAGCGAAGGAAACCAGGCGAGTCATAGACAAGCTTATCACCATCGCCAAAGAGGACTCCCTGGCGGCGCGAAGAAAGGCATTTTCCATTCTGGGCGACAGAACCCTTGTATCGAAGCTTTTTAAGGAGATTGCGCCGCTTTTTAAGGAAAGAAAAGGCGGCTATACCAGAATAATACCGTTTAAATTCCGAAAGGGTGACGGGGCGAAAGTTGTATTTTTAGAACTTACCGAAATGAAAAAAGAGGAAAAGCCGAAGAAGCCACCTAAAAAAGAAAAGAAAGCGCAACAGGCGGTAAAACCTAAAGAGGTAAAGAAAGAAAAGACGCTAGAGCCGAAAGCCGTTCCCAAGGCCGCCCCCTTTGTGAAGCCTAAAATAAAAGAAGAAAGAACGGTAGAGGAAGCTAAAAAAGAAAAGGCCAGGGATGAGGTCAAGAAAATAGAAAAGCAAAAAGGGTTCTTAAGAAAAGTAAAAGGTTTCTTCAGAAGGCGCACGAACATGTAGCGTGCCTTCCAAAATAAATACGTAAATAGGGCGATTCAAACTCGCCCTATTTTTTTGCCTACTTAAGCCCCTCCGGCAGGCACAGGGGGTTCTACGGCTCATCTGGCAAATATTGTGTAAAAGCACGTTTGCCCCGAAAGGACACACTGCTTAAGGCTCGTGCATAGGAGGACTTGCACTGTTGCCTCCGCTTGCCGCTCGAAAATGGAATCCTGCCATTTTCTCGCTCTCCAAAAATTGCTCATTATCCCTGCCTCGCCGGCTCGCCTCGCGGCGAAGCCGCGGGCAAGGCGGGCAAAAATGGGTATAATCTAAATGGCAGGATTGTATTCGCAATTTTTGAGAGTCGCTCCGGCAAGCAGTGCAAGTCCTCCTATGTAAAACTCGCCCTAGCAGTGTGTCCTTGCAGGTGGCTTGTAGCATACGTTTAGTGGAGGCGGGATGCGCCCTCAAGTGTAATGTTTTGTGTCTAACGTTACCAGATGGCGCTGGGATGCCCTGGAGTCGAAAAATTTTGCGTGGCGGCCGTGGCAATTGAATGAACAAAATCTTGGACATGCCAATTGCAGGCCACCGCAAAATTCGACGGAAGGGCGCCCAGCGCCATCTGGTAACTGAACCCGCACAAAATATTATACGTCCGCTTTTCTCCTTGTGTTACTAATAAAATTATGTTATATTTAGGGCTATTATGAAAACAAAATTTGCGAAAAGAGTGGCCGAACTTAAGCCTTCCGCTACACTTGCGATAACCTCAAAAGCCAAAGAAATGAAGAAGCGCGGGCTTGACGTTGTGGGATTCGGAGCCGGAGAGCCCGATTTTGATACTCCGCCAAACATAAAAGAGGCCGCAATAGGGGCTATTAAAAGAGGGTTTACCAAGTATACGCCCGCAGCAGGGACACCTGAACTCAGGGAAGCGGTGTGTGAAAAACTTAAAAAGGACAATGCCTTAAGCTACATCCCCGAGCAAGTTGTAATATCCTGCGGGGCGAAGCACGCGCTTTACAACGTTTTTCAGGTCCTGTGCGAAGAAGGTGACGAGGTTATTGTTATATCGCCGTACTGGGTGAGCTATCCCGAGATGATTTATTTATCCGGGGCTAAGCCACGTTTTGTAGAGGCGAAAGAAAGCGACGGCTTTGTAATAGACCCAAAGGCGCTGGAAAAAAGCATTACCGGGCGCACCAAGGCGATAGTCATAAATAGCCCGTCAAACCCGACAGGCGCCGTATTTGGAAAAGGCGTTCTTGGAGAAATTGCAAAAATAGCGGCCTCGCGCAATATCTTTGTGATAAGCGACGAAATATACGAAAAACTCATATACGGAGGCGAAGAACATGTTTCGATCGGCTCTCTGGCTAAAGACATAAAAGACCTCACCATTACTATAAACGGCGTTTCGAAAACTTATTCCATGACCGGATGGAGAATAGGCTACGCGGCGGGGCCACTTGAGATAATGAAGAAAATTTCAGCGCTTCAGAGTCACTCCACCTCTAACCCTACTTCGATAAGTCAGGCTGCCAGCGTGGAAGCCATGAAAGGCGACCAGGCGGCATTGGCTAAGATGAAGGAAGAATTTGAGCGCCGCAGGGATTATATGGTAGAGAGAATAAATTCCCTGGATAAAATCTCCTGCGTAAATCCGAAAGGCGCTTTCTACGTTTTTTGCAACATATCTAAAACAAACGCTGACTCAACAAGTTTTTGCGGGGAGCTGCTCGAAAAAGCTCACGTTGCTTGCGTGCCGGGCGCGGCGTTCGGATCGGACAAACACATAAGGTTAAGCTTCGCCACTGACATGGAAACAATCAAAAAGGGTCTCGACAGAATTGAGAAGTACTTATATGGGAAAGACAATAGCTGAAAAAATTTTGAGCCACCACGCGGATAAGGACCTTCGCGCCGGAGATATTGCCATATGCAAGGTGGACGCGTGTTTCGGCCAGGATGGGACAAGCTCGTTAATTATCGAAAACTTCGAAAAGCTCGGGAAAAAAGGTGTTTTCGATAACACGAAGTTTTGCATGTTTATTGACCACAGCGCTCCGAGTCCCAACATAGGCGTTTCAACGATACATAAAATGATGCGTACTTTCGCGAAAAAAGAGTCCGTCAAGCTTTTTGATATCGGTCAAGGTATATGCCACCAATTAATGGTAGAGAAGGGCAATATAACATGCGGGGACCTGGTCCTGGGGGCCGATTCTCACACGTGCACGTACGGCGCGCTAAACATATTTTCCACAGGGATGGGTTCAACAGACCTTGCTATTGCCGCCGCTAGCGGCAAGAATTGGTTTAAGGTGCCCGAGACAATAAAGATTTTGGTTAGCGGCAAGTTGCCTCTGGGCGTTTATGCTAAAGATGTTATCTTGAGCATTATAAAAGACATAACGTCAAAAGGCGCTAATTACATGGCGCTCGAGTTTTACGGAAATGCCATAAAACACATGAGCCTCGCTTCGCGCTTTACGATGGCGAACATGTGTGTTGAGATGGGTGCCAAATGCGGGCTTTTTGAAGCGGACAGAAAAGTACTGGATTGGGTAAAGTCCCACGCGAAAAGAAAACCCCAGCCCGTGAAGGCGGATGAAAACGCCACGTACGCGGCAGTTAAAGAATATGACGTAAGTTCCCTTACGCCGCAAGTTTCAATGCCTCACGAAGTGGATAATGTAGCTTCCATTGAAGCGGTAGTCGGGACCCCCATAGATGAGGCATTCATTGGCACATGCACAAACGGAAGGCTGGAAGACCTTGAAATAGCGGCAAAGATACTTAAAAACAAAAACCTCGCCGGTCACGTAAAACTTGTGATAGGACCGGCGTCACGCGACATCTTTTTAAGCGCCGCGAAAAAGGGCTACATAGACATATTCGTAGACTCGGGCGCGGTTGTGGTTGCGCCCGGTTGCGGCCCGTGTGTAGGCACGCATAACGGCGTTCCGGCCGACGGGGAGAATGTTATATCTACCGCAAACAGGAATTTTAAAGGCAGGATGGGGAACCCCGGCGCGCACATTTTCCTGGCGAGCCCCGCAACGGTTGCCGCTTCGGCGATAGAGGGAAAAATATGTGATCCGCGCATCTTTTCAAAGAGGCTAAAATGATAAACAGGGCCCACAGGCTTTTAAAAATACAGGATAACGTTAATACGGATTATATCATATCCGGCAGGTATAAATTCAGGATCCGCGATCCCGGGGAACTCGCAAAACATGTCTTTGAAGACGTGGAAGAAGATTTCTACAAAAAAATAAAAAAAGGAGATTTTTTGGTGAGCGGCGAAAATTTCGGCTCAGGGTCATCCAGGGAACAAGCTCCGCTCGCTCTCAAGGCATCAGGATTAAAAGCCGTCATAGCGAAAAGTTTCGCGAGGATTTTCTACAGGAACGCCTTAAATTTAGGCCTCTATCTTTTAGAGTGCAACACGAATTACATAGATGACTCAAACGAGCTTGAGCTGGACCTGGAAAAAAACGTTATAAAGAATAAATCCAAGGGCTTGAATATTCCGTTCAAGCCCATACCGCCACTTGCAAAAAAGATCCTTGCCGAGGGCGGAATGGTTGAATACTTTAAAAAACACGGAGGGATCGAAGTTGAGCCATAGAATAACGCTCATACCCGGCGACGGCATAGGCCCGGAAATAAGCGACGCGATGAGAAGGTGCGTTGAGGCGACGGGTGTCAACCTGAGCTGGGAAGTCGTTGAGGCCGGCGCAGACGTTATAAAGAAATACAAAACGCCGCTCCCCGGCTCTGTTATTGACTCCATAAGGAAGAATAGAACCGCCATAAAAGGCCCGATTGTTACGCCCGTGGGGTCCGGCTTTAGAAGCGTTAATGTCCAGCTCAGAAAAGAACTGGACCTCTTCGCATGCGTGAGGCCCTGCAAGCTATACAAGGGCGTCAGATCAAAATACGACCGGGTCGATTTGGTTGTTGTCAGGGAAAACACCGAAGACCTTTATGCCGGTATTGAATTCGAAAAAGGAACCGAAGACGCAAAAAAGGTCATCGCCTCGATAGAGAAATATTCCAAAAGCTCGATTAAAAAAGATTCCGCGCTTAGCATAAAGCCCATATCGGAAAGCGCCTCAAAAAGAATAGTCGAGTTTGCTTTTCTGTACGCCAGGGAAAACAAAAGAAAAAAAGTCACCGCCGTTCATAAGGCTAACATAATGAAATATACGGACGGTTTATTTTTGGAAGTTGCGCGCGAAGTCGCAAAAAAGTTCAATGACATAGAATTTGAAGACCGCATCGTTGACAACATGTGTATGCAGCTTGTGCAAAAGCCCGAAATTTACGATTTGATCGTCACGCCGAATCTTTACGGAGACATAGTTTCGGACCTATGCGCGGGCCTGGTGGGAGGATTGGGCGTGGCGCCCGGAGCAAACATCGGAAAAGACATAGCCTTGTTTGAGCCCACCCACGGAAGCGCTCCTAAGTACAAAGGCGAGAACAAGGTTAACCCCACGGCGATAATCCTTTCAGCCGTTTTAATGCTAAGACACATAGGCGAAAAGCCCGCCGCGGACAGGCTTGAAAAGGCCGTAGAGAACGTGATAGAAGAGGGAAAATTTGTGACCTACGATATGAAGGAGGATAGATTTGACCCTACGGCCGTGGGAACGAAGGAAATGACAGACGCAATTATTCGTAAGCTAAAGCTACGAAGGACGTAAGACGAAGGACGAAGGACGATTAGAAGGATGGAACTTTTTGGCAGACGTTATATTACAAATCGTCCGTCGTCCGAGCGACCGGAGGGAGCGGACGTCCTTCGTCCCACGTAACGAAAGTTTTAGGTTGTAATGAAGATATCCATAATAGGCGCGGGTAATGTAGGCGCAACCCTTGCGGACCGGGTTCTAAGAGAAAGGATCGGCGATGTTGTCCTCTTGGATCTCGTTCGGGATCTGGCTAGAGGTAAAGCCCTGGATATCTCGGACGCGGCTCCTCTTCTGGGTTGTGAAAATAGTATAGTCGGCACGGCCGATTACGAAAATATCAGTAATTCGGATGTAGTTGTAATAACGGCCGGCTTTCCGAGAAAACCCGGCATGTCGCGCGAGGATTTAATAAGCAAAAACAGAAATGTTGTCGAAGCGGTTTTAACAGGCGTGAAAAGATTTTCTCCGGACGCGATCGTTGTTGTTGTAACAAACCCCCTTGATATAATGACGTTTCTCGCTTATGAGTTCATGGGGCGGAAAAGAAATCGCGTTTTCGGCATGGCCGGTAACTTGGATACGGCTCGTTTTAAAGCGATCCTGTCAGAGGAGCTCGGCGCGCCCGCAGGCTCTATAGAAACTTTTGTTTTGGGAAGCCACGGGGACACAATGGTCCCGCTTGTTTCCAGGACTACCGTTAGCGGAAAGCCGCTAAAAGAAATTTTAAAAGCGGAAGCGCTTAAAAAAATTCTTGAAAGGACGAAAAAGCGAGGCGGGGAAATCGTGGCTTTGCTCAAATCCGGTAGCGCCTATTTTTCGCCCAGCGCGGCCTGCCTTGAGATCCTGAAAGCTATCGTAAATGACGAGAAAAAGACGATCGTCTGCTCCTCGTTCATGCAAGGCGAGTACGGGATAAAGGGATGCGCAATCGGAGTTCCGGCCAGAATAGGTAAAGGTGGCATCGAGGAAATAATAGAGTGGGATTTGCCGGAAGAAGAGCTCTGCGAGCTACAAAATTCCGCTAAACAAGTAAAAGATGTTTTGAATCAATACGCGCTTTAGGAGATGCTTTTTTAGTTACCGGTTACTGTAAACCGGTTACTTTTATAGCAGGGGAGAAACATCATGCACATGCAAGAGGCAAACAGGTTAAAAAGGTTGCCGCTTTATCTTTTCACCATTATCGACGAATTAAAAGATAAAGCAATGAAAGAAGGTAAGGAGATAATAGATTTTGGCATGGGGAACCCCGATCAGCCAACGCCCAAGCACATAGTGGACGAGCTTTGCAAAAAGGCGCGCTTTAAAGAGAATCACAGATATTCCAGATCAATCGATAAGTCCGAGATACTTTTGAGGGATTCAATAGCAAAATGGTACCATAAAAAGTTCGGCGTTACTCTCGACCCCGGCTCGGAAGTGCTGCCGCTCATAGGCTCAAAAGAGGGAATTGCGCACCTCTCGCTGGCATTTCTCAACAATGAGGACATAGCGCTTGTTCCAAGCCCGGCATACCCGGTCCATTTCAACGGCGTCTTGATAGCGGGCGGGATACTGCACAATATACCGGTTTATGAAAAAGACGGTTACCTGCCAAGACTAAAAGAGCTTCCGAAAGAAATCACCAGCAAGGCTAAGCTGCTTTTCCTAAGCTACCCCAACAATCCCACGACCGCAACGGCGCCATTAGAGTTTTTCCGCGAGGTTGTCGATTGGGGAAAAAAGAAAAACATAATAATCGGGCACGATCTGGCTTATTCGGACATCGTTTTTGACAACTATAGGGCGCCGAGCATACTCGAGGTAAAGGGCGCGAAGGATATGTGCATCGAGTTCCACACCTGCTCCAAGTCATACAACATGGCCGGTTGGAGGCTGGGTTTTGCGGTGGGCAACAAAGACGTTTTGGCGACTCTGGCGAAAACAAAAAGTTACATCGACTTCGGAATATTCAAACCTATACAGTACGCCGCCATCGAGGCCCTTCTCGGCAGTCAGGCCTGCGTCAAAGAAACCATTTTAATATATAAAAAAAGACGCGACGTCCTGGTAAATGGCTTGAGGAAAATAGGGTGGGATGTCCCGCTGCCCAATGCCACGTTCTATGTCTGGGCGCGCATACCGGACAAATACAGCGCGCTCACCTCAATGGAATTCGTTTCGCTCATCATAAGGGAGACCGGGGTTGTTGTTGCGCCCGGAACCGGTTTTGGCGAATACGGAGAGGGCTACGTAAGGTTTGCACTCGTGGAAAACGTCGAAAGAATCAAAAAAGCGGTGCAAAAGATAAAGCGCATTCTAGAAATGGAAACTTGAAATCCGCCCCTTTGGCGGAATGTTACATTTCGCCAAAAGGGCGGCACTTAAGAGAGGGGAAAAGCGGGGGTGAAAAAGCGCGTTTTATTGATGTATATCACGAAAAATTCCGGTCATCACCGCGCGAGCCAGGCAGTGGAAAACGCGTTTCACGAACTTTCAGACGATGTAGAAACCCTGAACATCAATTCTTTCCAGTACACAAATCCGATCCTCGAAAAAGTAATAAACAAAACATATATGAGCGTAATAAGGCGGAAACCCGCTTTCTGGGGATATCTCTACGACAACCCCAGGATCGTCGAAAGGACCCAGCGGCTGAGGGAATCGATCCACAAATACAATTCCAGCAAAATGAAAAAACTTTTACAGAGCTTTAATCCGGACGCTGTCCTTTGCACCCAGGCCTTCCCGTGCGGGATCGTGGCGGATTATAAGAAGACATATTCCAGCAGTGTGGTCCTCGCCGGGATACTCACGGATTACGCCCCGCATTCTTACTGGATCTACGAACACGTTGATTTTTATTTTGTTCCGTCAGAAGAAGTCAAAGACCGCCTCGTTTCAAACGGCGTGCCCGCGCACAAGATTAAAATAACCGGTATCCCCATCGACGCTAAATTTAGAAAAATCATCGATAAGGCCAAAATAAGGGATTCCCTGAATTTTTCAGCCGACACGCCGGTGATCCTGATAATGGGTGGAAGCCAGGGCATGGGGCCGGTCAAGGAAATCGTGAAAATACTGGATGGGATGCCCATTCCTCTTCAGATCATAGTCGTCACAGGAGACAACACAAGGCTCTATAGATACCTGAAAAGGCGTCTTTTGCGCTACAGGAAAAAACTGGCGCTTTTTAGTTACGCGGAAGACGTGGATGAGCTCATGGAAATTTCATCGCTCATAGTAAGCAAACCCGGCGGCATGACTATAAGCGAAGCCATGGCAAAGGGCCTGCCGCTTTTAATTGTAAAGCCCATACCGGGACAGGAGGCAATGAATACAAGTTTTTTAGTGAGAAACAAAGTGGCAATTAAGATCGAAAGGCTCCATGAGTTGGATACTTTTGTAAGCGAGCTTTTAACCCACCCGTCAGCGTTAAATACAATGAGGGAGCGCGTTAAAACGTTTTCAAGGCCAAATAGCGCCATCGACATTGCAAAATCCATATTAGAGAGGATTATGTAAGAATGTATCTTTTTTTTAAAATTGGCAGGTTTTTGTCTTTAAGGCTGAGGCTTAAGACCTGCTACAAATTAGCCGTATTTTTCGCCGATGTATACTATTTCTTTGCCAGAAACGAGAGAAAAAACATGGAGGAAAATTTACGAATAGTGCTGGATATATCCGATCAGCACTTAATAAAAAAACACATAAAAAACACGTTTAGAAATTTTGCGAAATATCTGGTTGATTTTTTCAGGTTTTCAATGTTGAGCCGCCAGTACATATTAAATTACGTAAAGGTAGAAGGTAAAGAAATACTCGATAAGGCGCTGGCCGAAGGCAGGGGCGTTATCGCCGTAAGCGCGCATATCGGAAATTGGGAGCTGGGCGCAGCCATACTGGCTAGTTTCGGCTATCCGATCCACGCTATTGCGCTGGAGCATGAGGATAAAAGAGTTAACGATTTTTTTCTTGAGCAGCGTTCTTTTGCGGACGTGCGTATAATATCGATGGGTTCCGAGTTAAGAAAATGCTTTAACATTCTAAAGGGAAACATGATCCTGGCAATCGCAGGAGACAGGGATTTTTCGAACCATGGCATAACGGCAACATTTTTCGGCCGCCCTACGATTTTACCCAGGGGGCCCGCTGTTTTTAACATGAAAACAAACGCTCCGATAATCCCGACTTTCTTGATAAGGGAAAAAGACGATACCTTTAAGTTTTGTTTTGAAGAACCCATAAAAGCGCGTCTCACCGGCGACAAGAGAAAAGACATAAAGGAAACCGTAGAGAGTTACGTTTCGGTGATAGAGAAATATGTGCGCGCCTACCCGGACCAGTGGTACGTATTTCGGAAAGTGTGGAACAATTCGGCATGAAAACGTGTGTCCTCATACCCTCTTATAATGACGGGCGGACAATAGGTTCTGTTGTAAAAGACATAAAGGATATGGGGCTCGAAATCATTGTCGTGGATGACGGTTCTTCGGATGACACCGAAAAATATGCTTCGGAAAACGGCGCCATCGTGATAAAGCACATCAAGAATCTGGGCAAGGGGGCGTCGCTTAAGGAAGGATTTTCCTTTATAGTGAGAATGACGAATTTTGACACCGTGATACTAATGGACGGTGACGGACAGCACGACCCGAATGATATACAAAAATTTATATCGTACGCCGAAAAACACGGATCCGACTTCATAATAGGCAATAGAATGGCTTTCGCCAAAGACATGCCTTTTGTGAGGCTGGCGACTAATAAGTTTATGTCGTTTTTACTTTCGATGGTTTGCAGGCAATATATTCCCGATACGCAATGCGGCTTTCGGCTCATAAAACGGAGAGCCCTGGAAGCAATAAACCTTTCTTCAAACAAGTTTGATTTAGATTCGGAGATTCTTATAAAAATTTCCAGAAAAAAGTTTAAAATCGCTAGCGTCCCGGTCGAAACGATCTACAGGGACGAGTCAAGCCACATAGATCCGGTAAAAGATACAATAAGGTTTCTTATTCTTCTCGTAAAGTCTTATTTCGGATAAGGAATGAATTACAGAGAGCTTTGCCAGAGAATGGTCGAAGAGCAGCTCATGCCGCGTGGCATATCAAATAAGTCTGTCCTTGACGCTTTCCGCGAAGTCCCGCGCCATGAATTCGTTCCGCCCGACATGCGCCAGAGCGCTTACGAAGACTACCCCTTGCCGATAGGGGAAGGGCAGACCATCTCCCAGCCATTCATGGTGGCGCTGATGACGCAGTGCCTGGATCTTAAAGGAAACGAAAAGGTTCTCGAGATCGGCACGGGTAGCGGCTATCAGGCCGCGATACTTTCCAGACT
>JADHYL010000010.1 GCA_016782495.1 Candidatus Omnitrophota bacterium | reverse complement strand
AATGGTCATGCCCGGCGATAACGTTACGCTCGAAATTAAACTTATCGAGCCCATAGCCATGGAAAAGGGTCTAAGGTTCGCCATACGCGAAGGCGGGCATACCGTTGGGGCAGGCGTAATAACGGAGATTATTGAGTAAGCGAAAGATATGTTGGAAATAATTACTTTCGAGTGTACGGACTGCAAGCGTAGAAACTACAGTTCTTTAAAAAACAAAAAAAGTAATCCGGATCGTTTGGAGCTTTCGAAGTACTGCAGATTCTGCAGGAAGCATACGCCACATAAGGAAATAAAATAGAAAATATTTGACAGTAATGGGTTAGGAGCGTCGGTTAACTGGCAAACCAACGGTCTCCAAAGCCGTGACTGCAGGTTCGAGTCCTGCCGCTCCTGCCATCCGCCTTCACCGAGGTAGATAAAGAGGCAGGTAAGCTTCGGCGGATGTTGTCCGACATAGGCAGACCCGCCTGGTAGGCGGTTTAATGGAGAAACGTCAGGGGAATTCCTCCCCCGAATGAAGATTCTTCTGAGAGAATTTCTTCGGGGCCCCGATGAGGTTCTAAATAAATTTCTTCATTCGGGGCTGGGGTGCGGTAAAAAAGCGGAAACGCATTTATGAATAAAGTAGCGAAGTTTATAAGTGAGGTTAGAGCGGAACTGAAGAAGGTTTCGTGGTCAACTAGGCGCGAGCTCACTAACTCCACGATTGTTGTAATCGTTTCGGTGATAATTCTGGCTTTTTTCATCGGTTTTTGCGACCTCATATGGTCCAGCATGATTAACTTCATTTTGAGGTAAGATGACGAAAAGGTGGTACGTCATACATGCGCAAACAGGCTATGAAGAAAAAGTAAAGGCGAGCCTGGAAAAAAAGTTGAAGCAGACTCCGGAAGCCACACAATTCATTTCGCAAATCATTGTTCCTACGGAACAGATTGCGGAAATTAAAGGGGGAAAGAAAAAGATAAGCCAGAGAAAATTCTTCCCCGGCTATCTGCTTGTCGAGATGGAGTTAAACGACAAGAGCTGGTATTTTATAAAGCGCACCGCCGGCGTTACCGGTTTTGTCGGACCGCACTCACGGCCGACACCGCTTACGGAAGAGGAAATAAAGAATATTCTGAAACAGACCGAGACAACAAAGGCAAAGCCGATTCCGAAGGTACTGTTCGAAAAGGGGGAAGCAATAAGGGTCAAGGAAGGACCGTTTAACAATTTCAACGGATCCGTAGAAGAAGTGAATCACGAAAAGGGGAAAGTAAAAGTTTCAATATTGATTTTTGGACGCGCCACGCCAGTGGAGCTGGAAATGTGGCAGATTGAGAAGGTTTAGAGGGCTTTCACAAGAATGGCAAAAAAAGTAAAAGCAGTAATAAAATTATATTGCCCGGCAGGACAGGCAAATCCTGCCCCTCCGGTAGGACCGGCCCTTGGTCAGCACGGGCTTAACATAATGCAGTTTTGCAAGTCGTTCAACGATAAAACAAAAGGCAGGGAAGGGCTTATTCTTCCGGTCGTTATTACCGCTTATGAAGACAGGTCCTTTACGTTTATTATTAAAACTCCTCCGTCCAGCGTTCTTCTGAAGAGGGCATGCGGCATCGCCAAAGCGAGCGGAACTCCAAACAAGGACAAGGTGGGCCAGGTAACCAAAAAAGAGCTAGAAGAAATCGCAAAAACAAAGATGCCGGATTTAAACGCCAACGATCTGGAAGCAGCCAAAAAGATCGTGGAGGGAACAGCAAGAAGTATGGGTGTAGAAATAGTCGAAAAGCGAACGAAGGAAACGCCAAGCGAAGCCGAGAAAGAAACAAAAGAAACCCCGCCTGCAAAGCAACCAGCGGTAAAGAAGGTTCCGGCCGATAAAGGCGGCGAAAAAGAGGGAAGCAAGTAATGATGGCGGGTTTAAGCAAAAAAAGAAAAAAAACGAAAGAGCTTTGTGATAAAGGTAAACGATACAAGATGGAAGAGGCCGTAGATATACTGAAAAAGGTGCCGAAGGCAAAATTTGACGAAACCGTTGAGTTGTCCATAAAGTTAAGCCTGAACCCGAAAGACGCCTCGCAGCTAGTAAGGGGAACGGCACTCCTTCCTCACGGAACCGGCAAGAATATCAAGGTGCTCGTATTTTGCAAGAGCGAAGACCAAGAAAAGGCCAAAGATGCCGGAGCGGATTTTGTCGGTTCGGATGAATTGATAAAGAAGGTTTCCGGCGGGTGGTGCGAATTTGACGTAGCCATAGCGACAACCGTCATGATGAGGGAAATAGCAAGGCTTGGGAGAATCCTAGGCCCGCGCGGCCTTATGCCCAACCCAAAAACAGGGACGGTTACAGACGATGTCGCGAAAACCGTAAAAGAGGTAAAGGCTGGAAAAATCGAATTTAAGATGGACAAGCAAGGTGGCATACACCTCGGTGTGGGCAAGCTATCGTTTGCCAAAGAGGCCCTCTCGGAAAATATCAAAAAGATAATAGACGCCATATTTTCATCGAATCCGAACATGAATAAACCGCAGGCGGTAAAGTCAATAGCCCTTGCAACGACCATGGGGCCGGGGCTAAAACTGGATGTTTCGCAATTCAGAAAGTAGCGCATATATACATATATATAGGTAAGAGCGATGGAAGAAAAATTCGGTATAAGCACAAAAAAATACATGCTGGCGGAGCTTAAAGAGAAATTTAGCGCTTCCACGAATTTAATCATTGCAAACCATAAAGGACTGGGAGCGCAGGAACTTGATAAACTGCGATCGGAATTGTTAAAATCGTCTTCAAAGTATTTTGTAGTAAAAAATTCTATCGCAAAGCGTGTATTTAGCGAGCTCAACCTGAAAGAGTTAGGCGAGTCCGTTAAAGGCGAAGTCGGTATCGGATTTGTGGGTGACTTAATAGGTGCTTCTAAAACCTTCGCAGGTTTTTCAAAGGAGCATTCGTCTTTGAAGCTGAATAGCGCCTTTATTGATGGTAAGGTAGAAGGCGGAAACAGGATAAAACACCTTGCGGCGCTTCCACCTAGAGAAGTATTACTGGGGCTTGTATTGAGTTACATGAAAGGGCCGATTACAGGTTTCGTTGGTGTTCTGAATGGTTTGTTGCGAAATCTGGTTCACGCAATAGATGAAATAAAAAGCAAAAAAGAAGGAGGAGAGAAAAAATGATAGAGGAGAAAAAAGAAGCCGCCGCAAAGGCCAAGGAAACAAAGGCTGAAGAAAAAAAGACCGAGCAAAAAAAAGAGAAAAAAGAAGAAAAAAAGATAGAGCTGACCTCCGGCATGAAAACCGTCGTTGAGACGCTGGAGAAGATGACCGTCCTTGAACTCTCAGATCTTGTAAAGACTCTCGAAGACAAGTTTGGTGTCAGCCGCCAGGCGCCGATGGCTATGGCGCCGATGGCTATGGCAGGTGCTCAAGCTGGCACTCAGGCTCAAGCCGAAGAGAAGACCTCTTTTACGGTAGTGCTTGCCGATGTCGGCAAGAACAAGATCCAGGTGATCAAAGAGATACGCGCCATAACGACTCTCGGGCTAAAAGAAGCCAAGGATCTCGTTGAGTCAGCTCCGAAACCAGTTAAAGATGGCGCCACCAAGGAAGAGGCTGAGAAGATAAAGGCTCAGCTCGAAAAAACCGGCGCAAAGGTAGAACTTAAATAAAAAAATGATAAAACGCAAAAATTACGCAAAAATACAGGAATGTTTCGATTTTCCAAACCTTATTGAGATTCAGTCTTCCAGCTATCGGGAATTCTTGCAGTCCAGCGTGCCAAAAAACAAAAGGCGCCCGACTGGTTTGGAGGGGTTGTTTCGGGAGATGTTCCCTTTCCAGACACCCGATAACGCTTATTCCCTCGAGTACATAAATTACACCTTGGGAAAACCGAAATATTCCATAGAGGAATGCCTGAAGACCAGCATGTCATACGCGGCAGCCTTGCGCCTGCGGTTGAGATTAAAAGGGCCGAAAGACACCAAAGAGCAGGAAGTATATCTTTGTGACATACCGCTCATGACGCCGACAGGGACTTTTATCATTAACGGCGACGAGCGTGTTGTCGTAAGCCAGCTTCACCGTTCACCCGGCATATCCTTCGAGGAGTCAATGCATCCGAGCGGCAAGAGGCTGTTTTCTGCAAGGATTATCCCGTACAGGGGTGCGTGGATCGAGTTTGAGTTTGATCCGACAGACCTTTTACATGTCTACCTTGACAGAAGAAGGAAATCCATCGGCACGGTTTTCTTAAGGATATTCGGGCTATCCAAAGACGAGGATATCTTAAAGGCTTTCAGCGGGGTTGAGAAGGTAAAAATAACGCGTGAAAGCCAGCTAGGAGATTATATCAATTTCGTTCTGGCGGAGGATATAATCGACAAAGCGTCTAATTCCATACTGGCAAAGAGCGGAGAACGTATTACGAAGGAGCTTGCCAAAAGAATATGGTATTCAAAAGTGCGGGAGCTATCGATACTGAGCGAGGAGGTGCCGGAAATAGTAAAAACGATAGAGCGAGATACTACCAGATCCAAGGAAGAGGCGTTGCTCGACATTTACAGAAAATTGCGACCCGGGGATCCTCCGACACTGGATTCGGCCATGGGGCTTGTGGACAGAATGTTTCTGGACCGCAAGAGATACAGCCTCGGCCGCGTGGGAAGATTCATGTTAAATCGAAAACTTTCGATGAACGAATCCCATGATAACACGACATTGGACAACCAGACGCTTATAAAAGTGATAAAACGATTGATCAAGATTAAAAATGAAGGCGGCCCGATCGACGATATAGACCACCTCGGAAACCGAAGGGTAAGATCTGTAGGGGAGCTTTTGCTTAACCAATTGAGAATCGGAATGGTGAGACTTGAGAGATCCGTGAGAGAAAGGATGAACATTTACGATCTCGACAGCGTCATGCCGCATAACCTTATTAACGCAAAACTTATTTCCAGTATTGTAAAAGATTTTTTCGGAAGGAGTCAGCTTTCGCAGTTTATGGATCAGACAAATCCCCTCGCAGAGCTTACGCACAAAAGAAGGTTGAGCGCTTTAGGACCGGGAGGATTGAGTAGAGAAAGAGCTGGGTTCGAGGTAAGAGACGTCCATTATTCACATTACGGCCGTATGTGCCCGATAGAAACGCCGGAAGGACCTAACATCGGACTTATCACGTCTCTCAGCACATATGCCAAAATTAATGAGTTCGGTTTTCTCGAAACACCATACCGAAAAGTCGAGAACGGTAAAGTTACGGATAAAATTGACTACTTATCTGCCGACATCGAAGACGAGCATATAATTGCGCAGGCGAATGAACGGGTAGATAAGCGCGGCTTCTTTGTAAATGACCGTGTATTTTGCAGATACAAACGCGATTTTATGTCAACGGACCCTAAAAACGTGCAGTACATGGATGTTTCGCCGTGCCAGCTGGTCAGCGTAGCTGCGAGCTTGATCCCATTTTTGGAACACGATGACGCAAACAGGGCTCTCATGGGATCGAACATGCAACGCCAGGCCGTACCGCTTTTGAATACCGAAACTCCGTTAATCGGCACCGGCATGGAGTACCGGGCAGCCAAGGATTCGGGAACGGTTGTGATCACAAAGAATAAAGGTACTGTTACGCATGTTGAGAGTGGAGAGATTGTGATCAGCGGCCATAGACATAAGCTAAGGAAGTTTGAACGCTCGAACGCCAATACGTGCATTAATCAACGGCCTATTGTCAAAGTCGGCCAGAGAATAAAAGAAGGCGACGTAATTGCTGACGGCGCCGCCACGCAAGGCGGAGAACTAGCATTGGGCCGAAACGTCCTCGTGGCCTTTATGCCGTGGCGCGGATACAACTTTGAGGATGCTATTCTCATAAGTGAAAAAATCTTAAAAGAAGACAAGTATACTTCGGTTCACATAGAAGAGTTCGAGATAGAAGCGCGGGATACGCGGCTCGGCAATGAAGATATAACCAGAGACATACCGAACGTGGGAGAAGATGCACTTTGCAATCTGGATCCTGAAGGCATAGTCAGAATCGGAGCCGAAGTCGCACCGAGCGACATACTGGTAGGAAAGGTAGCGCCCAAGTCAGAAACAGAGCTTTCGCCGGAAGAAAAACTTCTAAGGGCGATATTTGGTGAAAAGGCAGGGGACGTAAGGGATGCGTCTTTGACGGTCCCTCCAGGCATAGAGGGGATTGTCGTAGACGTTAAGGTCTTTGCTAGAAAAGAAGCACGATCAAAAACTAAAGAAGAGAGAGCAGAAGAGCTTAAGGAGATAAAGAAGGTCGAAGACGTTTATTCGAACCAAATAAAACGGATAGAAGAAGAAAGGGTGCGAAAGCTTCACAAGCTTCTGTTGGGGCAGAAGCTAGCGGCAAGCCTTCTGGATAACGACAGCGGCAAGGTCCTGATCAAGCACGACACCGTCGTAAAGAAAAGAGATATTGTCAAAATCGAAAAAGCGGATCTGGATAACATAAAGGTTGCCGATAATCCGCGGGTAGAAAATGAGATTAGTAAAGTTATGCGCCTTTTAAACGTGCAGATTGAAGAATTGACTTACGAAGAGGAAAGAGAGATAGACCACGTAAAAAGGGGGGACGAGCTGCCTCCTGGCGTTTTGAAAAAAGTGGTAGTTTACGTGGCGAGCAAGAAGAAACTTTCTGTCGGTGACAAGATGGCTGGAAGACACGGAAATAAAGGGGTTATCGCAAAAATACTTCCCGAGGAAGACATGCCTTTTCTGGAAGACGGCACCCCTGTTGAGATAGTGCTAAATCCCCTCGGCGTTCCCAGCCGAATGAACGTAGGCCAAATTCTGGAAACGCATCTTGGTTGGGCCGCAAAAATTCTCGGCTTTCATGTTGCAACACATGTTTTTGACGGAGCACGGGAAAATGAAATTAAGAAGGAAATGAAAGAGGCGGCCCTACCCGAAGGCGGCAAGGTAACCCTATACGACGGCTGGACAGGAAAACCTTTTGATCAAACGGTTACGGTTGGTTATATCTACATGATGAAACTTATACACCTCGTAGACGATAAGATTCATGCCAGAAGCATCGGACCTTATTCGCTTGTTACGCAACAACCTCTTGGCGGCAAAGCTCAGTTCGGAGGTCAACGATTTGGCGAGATGGAAGTCTGGGCGTTGGAGGCTTACGGAGCCGCTTACACGCTTCAGGAACTTCTGACCGTTAAAAGTGATGATGTAACGGGAAGAACAAAAATATATGAGGCGATCGTAAAAGGTGAAAGCTCATTCCAACCGGGCATGCCCGAATCGTTCAATGTACTCGTCAAAGAATTGAAGAGCCTATGCCTGGATGTAACCATGAAAAAACTTAAAGAGGGCAAGAAAAAATGATTGAAGAAATTAATACATTTGATGCGATCAGCATAAAATTAAGCTCACCCCAAACGATCAAATCGTGGTCCCGGGGAGAAGTCAAAAAACCCGAAACTATCAATTACAGGACATTAAAACCCGAAAAGGATGGGCTTTTCTGCGAACGCATTTTTGGCCCCACTCGCGACTACGAATGTAACTGTGGAAAATATAAGCGAATCAAGCACAAGGGGATTGTCTGCGACCGCTGCGGTGTCGAAGTTACACGTTCCAGCGTAAGGCGGGAGCGAATGGGTCACATCGAACTTGCTTGTCCCGTTTCTCACGTATGGTTTTTTAAGGCACTCCCTTCAAGAATGGGAAACGTACTCCAGTTAAACGTGCGAGAACTTGAAAGGGTGCTGTATTACGAAGAATACATAGTTACTGATCCCGGTAAGACGCCGCTCAAGAAGAAAGAGCTTTTAAACGAAGAGAGGTACATGGAATACCGGGAGAAATACGGCAATGATTTTGAGGCAAAGATGGGCGGCGAAGCGATCATGAAACTCTTAAAAGAAGTTGATCTTGCGAAGCTCTCGCAGAAATTAAAACGGGAAATACAGGAAGCAAAAACAAGTCATTCGCAAAAACGAAATATGAAGGTTCTGAAAATCATCGAAAGCCTCAAGAACTCCGGTAACAAGTCAGAATGGATGGTGCTCAGCATTATCCCTGTTATTCCTCCGGATTTACGGCCGCTGGTGCCGCTTGACGGTGGAAGATTTGCCACAAGCGACCTAAACGACCTTTACAGGAGGGTAATCAACCGAAATAGCAGGCTAAAGAAGTTATTAGAGCTTAAGGCGCCTGAAGTAATCATACGCAATGAGAAAAGAATGCTTCAAGAAGCCGTCGACGCGCTTTTTGATAACGGGCGGCACGGAAGAGCGGTTCTGGGGCCGGGCAACAGGCCTCTTAAATCATTGGCGGATATGCTGAAGGGAAAACAGGGCAGGTTCAGACAGAATCTCCTAGGCAAAAGGGTTGATTACTCCGGAAGAAGCGTTATTGTCATCGGGCCGGAACTTAGGCTTCACGAATGCGGGTTGCCAAAGAAAATGGCGCTTGAATTATTCGAACCGTTTATCATCCGCAAGTTAAGAGAAAAAGGATTTGTTCATACCATAAAAAGCGCAAAGAAGATGGTTGAAAAGGCCAAACTCGAGGTGTGGGACATACTTGACGACGTAATCAAAGATCATCCCGTACTTCTCAACAGGGCCCCGACTTTACACAGACTCGGCGTGCAGGCGTTTCAGCCCATTCTCATCGAGGGTAAGGCTATAAGAATACATCCACTTGTGTGTGCGGCCTTCAATGCGGATTTTGACGGTGACCAGATGGCGGTTCATGTTCCACTTTCGCTGGAAGCGCAGATGGAAACAAGGCTTCTCATGCTCGCGACGAATAATATATTTTCGCCTGCGAACGGCAGGCCCATCGTCGTGCCTTCGCAAGATATTGTTTTGGGATGCTATTATTTAACAAAAGAGAAAGAAGGCTTAAATGGCGAGGGTCGGACTTTCGCAGATAAAGATGAGTTGATTACGGCGTATCAGGATGAAGAACTCGCCCTTCACGCAAAGATAAAGATAAGGATAAAAGAGAAAATCGTTCAAACCACCACCGGCAGAGTGCTTTTTAATAACCTTTTACCCGAAAGCACTCCTTTTATTAACGAGGTTATGGATAAATCTAAGATTAGCAAACTTATTACGGATTGCTACAACCGCGTAGGGCACGAGGCCACTGTTGATCTTCTCGATAAACTTAAAAAAGTCGGTTTTGAAGAAGCAACCCTGGCGGGGCTGTCGATCTCGATAGATGACCTGCACATACCGAAAGAGAAGGCTAAATACATTGAGAAAACAAAAGATGAGGTCACAAAGGTCGAGGAGCAATACAAAAAGGGTATTATAACAGACGGCGAGCGATACAACAAGATTATCGACCTGTGGACACACACTACCGAGGCGGTTTCAGACTTGATACTTGAAGAATTGGATTCATTTAACCCCATTTTTATGATGGCGGATTCGGGCGCAAGGGGTTCGAACCAGCAGATAAGGCAACTCGCCGGCATGCGAGGCCTCATGGCAAAACCATCCGGAGAAATTATCGAAATCCCCATTACTTCCAATTTCCGAGAAGGACTAACGGTTCTAGATTATTTCATTTCTACGCACGGTGCAAGAAAGGGGTTGGCCGATACAGCGTTAAAAACAGCCGATTCCGGATATTTGACGCGCAGGCTTGTTGATGTTTCACAAGACGTCATTATTGCTGAAGATGACTGCGGTACGCTAAACGGAGTATTCGTAAGCGCCATCATCGAAGGCGATGAAGTTGTCGTTGCGCTTTCGGAACGAGTAATCGGAAGGGTCGCCCTTGATAACATAGTCAATCCGGTTACCGATGAGGTTATTGTAGAGGCGGGTCAAGAAATCACAGAAAAGAAGGCGGAAAAAATCGAGGATACCGGCGTTGAAAAAATTCGCATAAGAAGCGTGCTTACCTGCGAAGCCAAGCGCGGCGTCTGCGCGAAATGCTACGGTAGGAACCTGGCAACAGGAAAAAGGGTGGAATTAGGCGAGGCTGTAGGCATCATTGGTGCGCAATCGATAGGAGAACCCGGTACTCAGCTTACGATGAGAACATTCCACATAGGCGGAACCGCCAGCCGTGTAATCGAGCAGTCCTATATCGAAACCAGAAACAAGGGCATAGTAAAATATCATAGCCTTAAAGTCGTACCCTCGAAGAAGCACGGCCAGTTTATAGTGCTCAACCGGAACGGGCAAGTAAGTATAAACGACAAATCCGGCAGAGAACTTGAAAGGCATGCAATACCCCAGGGAGCGCTTCTTTTTGTTGGCGAGGGTGGCACCGTCGACAAGAAGGCGATCTTTGTCAGATGGGATCCTTATACCGTACCCATTCTCACCGAAGTTGAGGGAATGGTGAGATACGAGGACATAAAAGAAGGGGTTACGATGAAAGAAGAGGTGGATCCCAGTACGAGGATAAAAAACAGGATTATCGTGGAGCACAAAGGGGATTACCACCCCGAGATTGTCATTTTAAACAAGAAGAAGGAAGTTTTGGCACTATACCCGATCCCTTCGGGTGCGGTCATCACCGCAAATGATAAACAGGAAGTTCATGCAGGTGATGTACTGGCGAAGACACCGCGTAAATTAACAAAAACAAAAGACATTACGGGAGGCTTGCCTCGGGTTGCCGAGCTTTTTGAGGCAAGGCGACCCAAAGACCCGGCTATCATAAGCGAGATCGACGGCGTGGTTGAATTCGGCGAATCAAAAAAGGGGCAAAAGAGGGTCATCATAAAAAGCCCTACGGGAATGAAAAAGGAATATGTTATACCGCACGGCAAACACTTGAATGTGTATAAGGGAGACCGTGTTAAAGCCGGCCAGCAGCTGATCGATGGTCCGATAGTACCACAGGATATACTAAAGGTTTCCGGCGAAAAAGCGCTGCAGGAATATCTTTTGAATGAAGTGCAGGAGGTTTACAGGCTTCAGGGCGTAAGAATAAACGACAAGCACATAGAAATAATGATACGGCAGATGCTTAAAAAAGTAAACATAGACGATCCCGGTGACACCTCTTTAATAATCGGAGAGCAGGTGGACAGGGTCAAATTTAAGGCAGAAAACGAAAAAGCGTTGAAACGAAAACAAAAGCCCGCTAGCGCAACGCCGGTGCTTCTAGGCATAACAAAAGCGTCGCTTACAACGGAAAGCTTCATATCCGCGGCGAGCTTCCAGGAAACGACAAGGATATTAACGGAAGCCGCAGCCAGCGGAAAAGTAGATTACCTCAAGGGGCTTAAAGAAAACATCATTATGGGGCATCTCATTCCGGCAGGAACAGGTTTTAAGAAATATAAAGGTATCGAGATTGCTAAAAATATTTTTGACGAAAAAGAGAAGAAAAAGACACCGGAGCTCGAGAAAAAAGAAGCCCCCGGTGCCGATAAGGAAAAGGTCAAAGCAAAACCGAAAGCTGTAAAAAGCACAAAGAAGAAAACAAAAAAGAAGGGTAAGAAGTAGTATATGCCGACAATAAATCAGCTTGTAAGATTGGGCAGAAAAAAGTTTACTAAGAAAACGAAATCGCCGGCACTGGAAAGATGTCCGCAACGAAGGGGGGTGTGCTTGCAAGTTAAGACGCAGACACCCAAAAAGCCTAATTCCGCGCTGCGAAAAGTAGCCAGAGTAAGGCTGTCAAACGGTTTTGAGGTTACCTCATATATACCCGGAGTAGGGCACAATCTCCAGGAACACTCTATTGTAACGATACGGGGCGGAAGGGTTAAGGATTTACCCGGTGTAAGGTACCACATCGTAAGAGGCACGCTTGACACCGCGGGTGTAGCGGACAGAAGAAAATCACGCTCCAAGTATGGGGCGAAAATGCCGAAAAAGTGATGATAAATAACGATTCAGAAGACAGAAAAAAATCTGTCCTCTGTACTCTGTTATCTGTTCTCTGAACGCAATTATAGAGGAAATAAAATGAGAAGAAGAAGAGCGCAAAGAAGAAAGATTTTGCCGGATCCGAAATATGATAGCCCGCTACTTTCCCGATTCATTAACATGGTTATGAAAAAAGGGAAGAAATCCTTGGCCGAGGGTATTGTATACGGCGCCCTTGATGAGATATCAAAAAAGACCGGAAGCAAGAATGTGCTAGAGGTTTTTCAAAAGGCGCTTGAGAATGCAAGGCCGCTTCTCGAAGTTCGCCCCAGAAGAATAGGCGGCGCCACGTATCAGGTGCCCATGGAGGTAGATCGCAACCGAGGTAATTTTATGGCGATGATGTGGATTTGCGATTTTGCCCGTTCAAAAAAGGGTAAACCCATGAAAGACAAACTGGCTGCCGAGTTAATCGATGCATACAACAAAACCGGAGGCGCATTGAAAAAGAGGGAAGATATACATCGCATGGCTGAAGCAAACAAGGCATTCAGTCATTACAGATGGTGATATTTTAAGATTATGAATATGATGGTCGAGGAAAAAGAGGAAACGGTTACAAAGACAATGCCCGAGTTGCGGAACACCCGAAATATAGGTATCATTGCACACATCGATGCCGGTAAAACGACACTTACGGAACGCATTCTCTACCACACGGGAAAAATATATAAAATAGGGAATGTGGACGAAGGAACCACCACCACTGACTGGATGGAGCAGGAACAGGAAAGGGGCATCACAATTACGAGCGCCGCCATTACATGTTTCTGGAAGAATAAAAAATTTAACATCATAGATACGCCCGGACATGTCGATTTCACGATTGAGGTAGAACGTTCTCTAAAAGTCTTGGACGGCACCGTCGTCGTATTCTGTGGGGTCGCCGGTGTACAGCCCCAATCGGAAACGGTCTGGCGCCAGGCAGATAGATATGGCGTGCCTAAGATAGCTTTTATCAACAAACTGGACAGGGTTGGAAGTGATTACTTTAAAGCCATAGGCGAGATCCACCATAAACTCGGGGCTAACGCGCAACCGGTAGAAATTCCCATAGGGCACGAAAGCAACTTTAATGGCGTAATTGATCTTATACACATGAAGGCATATGAATATGAGGGCGAAGGCACCGAGAGTAAGCTTAAAGAAATACCCATACCGGACAACATGAAGGACAAGGCAAGTCATTACCGGCACAACCTTATTGTAAAAACCGCCGAAGCCGACGAAGAGGCAATGGATAAATATGTGCATGACGGAGGAATATATCCGCACCAGCTTAAGCAATATATAAGGAGGGCAACGATACGAAATAGATTTGTGCCCGTATTTTGCGGGGCGGCATTCCGCAACAAAGGCGTCGAGTTTATCTTAGACGGAATAGCAGATTTTCTGCCGTCGCCATTAGATATTCCCCCTGTCAAAGGAATAAACGTCGAAACCCACAAAGAAGAAAAAAGAGAGGTCGATCCGGACGAGAGCTTATGTGCTTTGGCGTTTAAGATAATGGCCGATCCCTTCGTAGGCAAATTAATTTTTGTCAGAATCTATTCGGGCAAGTTGAAGATGGGCGAATATGTTTATAACCCCGCCAAGGACACGGAAGAAAGGGTGGGAAAGATTGTCAGAATGCATGCGGATAAACAGCAGATTATACAGGAAGCCTCTGCCGGGGATATTGTTGCGGTAGTCGGTTTGAAAAAGACAACCACAGGCGACACCATTTGCGAGGAGGAAAAGCCGATTCTTATAGAAAAGATACATTTTCCGGATCCCGTTATTTCCATGGCAATTGAACCGTCTACAAAGGCCGATCAGGATAAGCTTGCCAAGGCCCTTAAAAAAATGGAAGAGGAGGATCCTTCGTTCAAAGTAAGTTTTAATCCGGATACCGCACAAACGCTGATTAACGGAATGGGCGAACTGCACTTGGAGGTAACAATTACCAGGATAGAGCGCGAATTTGACGTCAAGGCAAACATCGGAAAGCCACATGTCGCATATAAGGAAACTATAAAGAAAAAGGTAGATTCAACGGGCAAATTTATACAGCAGACCGGCGGAAGGGGGCAATACGGCCACGTAGAAATCAAACTGGAACCGGCTCAAAAAGGCGAGGGGATAATATTTGAAAGTAAAATAAAAGGCGGCCAGATTCCAAGGGAATTCATATCATCCATAGAAGAAGGTATTACCGATGCTGCGAAAAGCGGCGTATTGGCAGGGTATCCGGTTACGGACATAAAGGCAACGCTTTATGACGGTTCTTTTCATGAAGTGGATTCTTCGGATATAGCATTTAAGATGGCTGCTTCTATCGCATTACAGAATGGTCTTAAAAAAGCTTCGAGCGTTTTGATGGAGCCCATAATGGATCTGGAAGTCACAACGCCGGAAGAGTATCTGGGCAACGTTTTGGGTGATTTAAACTCGCGAAGGGCAAAGATAGAATCTATCGACCAGAGGGGAAACTCTAAAATTTTGAGGTCACTTGTTCCGCTTGCGGAGATGTTCGGCTACGCAACGGTAATGCGCAGCTTGACGCAGGGTCGCGCAACTTATACAATGGAGCCTTCTTTTTATCAAGAAGTGCCTGGCAATATAGCAGAAAAACTTATCCAAGGAGAAGTTTAGAAAGGGGGCCATTATGGCTAAGGAAAAATTTGAACGCACAAAACCACACGTAAACGTGGGAACCATCGGTCACATTGACCATGGCAAGACCTGCCTTACAAGCGCGATAACAAATGTTTTGGCAAAGAAGGGCCAGGCAACCGCAAAATCC
>JADHYL010000009.1 GCA_016782495.1 Candidatus Omnitrophota bacterium | reverse complement strand
GGCAAGAAATTCTTCCATATCTTAAGGAAATGCTCATCCGCAAAGAAAGAGGATAAACTGATATGCAAGATGAGGGGAACTTTCTGCATAGTAGCAGATGAATCGATATATAACATCGTGTTCGTGCACACGATAAAAATAAACATAAAAAAAGAGGAGTCGGAAAAATGCATATAGAATATTACAAAAGCGTAATGCACATGGCCCTGTTCCTTATTGTTCTGGTGAAGATTCACTTCGTCGATAAGAAACTTAGCCTTCTGGAGAAGAGATTCATAGGCAAATAGATAAATAAAGCCAGCAAAAATAAAAAAATAGCGGCTTTTTGGGGGAGCATAAAGTTTTATGCTCCCTTTTTTTGTGCCCGATGTTAAGAATATACAAAATTTAACTTATTTTGTAAATTATTCTGCGTGTATTAATATTATATGTATATAAAGGGCAAAAACCATTAAAGTATCTCTTTAAACAAGTGCTGCGAATAAAGACCCTCTTCGAGACCATCGCCGACTGGCAGAGATGTCATAAGGATGTCATGAAGTCGATATAAGGAGATAGGTTAATATTGACTATAGCATATATATATGATATTATTTTGTCTATATATGAAGAAGAAAATCGCGGTTATCGGTGACGGCGGATGGGGAACAACTGTCGCTATCCTTTTGTGTAACAAGGGTTACGACGTTACAATTTGGGGGGCGTTCCCTGGCTATGTCGCTCTTTTAAAAAAAGAGCGCGTTAATAGCAAATTTCTTCCGGACGTACAAATACCGAAAGAAATCAATTTAATTTCAAGCCTGGCTGATATCGAAAAGATGCCGGGGGAGACGATTTTTGTAATTGCGACACCATCCAAATATTTGCGTGGGACCTTAGGTAAGTTTAAAGGAAAAATCAAGAGTGAGAAAATAGTTTCCCTCACAAAAGGCATAGAAATAGAGACACTTAAAAGGCCGAGTTCTCTTATATCGGAAGTTTTAGGGAAAAAGAAAGTAGCCGCTCTCTCCGGCCCAAGCATATCCTTCGAGGTAGCAAGAAACATGCCGGCTACGGTTGTAGCGGCTTGCGAGGACGAAACATTCGCGAAGGAAGTTCAGGAGATTTTTGCTACGCCTACTTTTAGGGTATATACATCGAGCGATCTAGTAGGCGTTGAGTTCGGAGGCGCTTTAAAAAACATTATAGCCATTGCTGCCGGAATGTCAGACGGCATGGGCTTCGGGATAAATACAAAGGCAGCGATTTTAACGCGCGGGATTGTAGAGATGTCACGACTCGGCGTAAAAATGGGCGCGCGGAAAGAAACGTTTTTCGGATTAAGCGGGCTTGGTGACCTTGCGACAACCTGCATGAGCGAGCACTCCAGGAACCGTTGGCTTGGCGAAGAAATAGGAAAAGGAAAAAAGCTTAAAGAAATTTTAAAAGAAACAGAAATGGTTGTAGAAGGCGTAACCACGACAAAATCCGCTTATGATTTATCTAAAAGTGAGGGCGTGGAGATGCCGATAACCGAAAAGATTTACCAGGCTCTATACAACGATAAAGAACCGAAACTTGCAGTTAAAGAATTAATGACGCGGACCCCTAAGGCGGAGGGAATATGAAACAGGTTAATGTCGGACTTATAGGATTTGGCACTGTCGGGAAAGGAGTGGCAAAGGCCTTGCTTTCCAAGAAGAAGGATTTGCGTGAGCGTTCAGGCGTATCCATTAATCTTGTAAAAATTGCGGACAAAGACCTGCGTCCCAGAAAAGGCGTGCGCGTGCCGAAAAAACTTCTTACCAGGAAAATCGACTCTGTAATAAAGGATAGAAGCATAGATATCGTTGTAGAGCTTATCGGCGGAATTCATCCGGCGAAAGAGATTATTCTGAAGTCCCTTACCCTCGGTAAACACGTTGTTACCGCGAACAAGGCGCTTCTTGCAAAACACGGAAAAGAAATATTTACAGTCGCATCGCGTTTCAGGGCGGGCATAGGATTTGAAGCGAGCGTGGGTGGAGGCATTCCGATTATAAATACGTTAAGAAGGGGTTTTGTTTCAAACGACATAGAATTAATCTACGGCATACTTAACGGGACGTCAAATTTTATTCTTAGCAGGATGTCAGAGGAAAGCTGCACGTTTAAACGGGCGTTAAAAGAAGCCCAGGCCAAAGGCATAGCCGAGAAGAACCCGAAATTAGACATAGACGGAACGGATTCAAGCCACAAGCTTGCGATTTTAGCGCTATTGGGATTCGGTCTTAGCGTTAAATTAAACGATATTTATGTAGAGGGAATCGAGGGCCTGGATCCAATGGATATACAATACGCCAGGGACTGGGGATATGAGGTTAAGCTTTTGGCTATCGCCAAAAAAGCCGGCAGGGAACTAGACTTACGCGTTCACCCAACTTTAATTTCCGGAAGCAGGCTTCTGGCGAGCGTAAAAGACGAAAATAACGCAATATTTGTAAAAGGCGACATGGTAGGCGAATCACTTTTATACGGAAAAGGCGCAGGCAGCCTGCCGACAGCAAGTTCTGTTGTAAGCGATATCACCGAGATCGCAAAAAACATCGTGGACTTTAAAAAGGAAAGATCCGCTTTCCGGTTTGGATTCAATAGCGGCGTAAAAAAAGTGCGAAAAATAAATGATTTAACCACGAAGTATTACATAAGATTTTCTGCGATTGACAGGCCGGGCGTCCTGGCAGGAGTATCGAGCGTGTTGGCTCAAAATAAAATAAGTATTGCCACCGTAGCGCAGAAGGAAAGGAAGAAGGGGCAGCCCGTGCCGATAGTAATGCTCACCCATGACGCAAACGAAGGAAGAATGAATAAGGCGCTTGCGAAAATAAGTAAACTCCCGTTTATAACCAAAAAAATCGTTAAAATAAGAATCGAGAGGTAGCAATGGGCATAATAAGGCGTTACAGAGAGTATTTGCCGGTAACGGAGAAGACCCCGGTTATCAGTTTAAACGAAGGCGATACCCCGCTCATAAGGGCCGGGCATATAGGGGGCTTAGTCGGCGGGGGTGCGGAAGTTTATCTAAAATATGAGGGCCTGAATCCGACGAGCTCATTTAAGGACAGGGGGATGACCCTCGCTGTTTCAAAAGCCATCGAGGAAGGTTCGAAAGCCGTGATATGCGCTTCTACCGGAAATACCTCAGCATCCGCTGCGGCGTATGCGGCGCGCGCCGGAATAAAATGCGTTGTTTTAATACCGGAAGGATCGATCGCCTTAGGCAAGCTCGCGCAAGCGTTAATACACGGTGCCGAGGTAATAGCCATAAAAGGTAATTTTGACGAGTGCCTGGAACTGGTGAAAGCAATTACTAAAAAGCATCCGATGACTTTAGTTAATTCACTGAATCCGTATAGAATTGAAGGGCAGAAGACCGGCGCTTTTGAGATTTGTGACGCGTTAGGCGGCGCGCCTGACTATCACGCAATTCCTGTAGGAAATGCCGGTAACATAACCGCTTACTGGAAGGGCTATAAAGAGTATAAGGAAAAGGGTAAGATTGATAAGTTGCCTAAAATGATAGGTTTTCAGGCAGAGGGCGCAGCGCCGATAGTAAAAGGAAAAGTCGTAAAAAACCCGAAGACCATAGCGACTGCTATAAAAATCGGAAATCCGGCAAACTGGAAAATGGCAGAGGCCGCGCGCGATGAATCAGGTGGCCTGATAGAAGCTGTTACTGATAAAGAAATTTTAAACGCGTATAAGATACTCGCATCGAAGGAGGGCGTTTTTGTCGAACCCGCATCGGCCGCAAGTGTTGCGGGCGTTTTGAAAAAATCGAAACAGGGTTATTTTAAAAGCGAGAACCTAAGAATCGTTTGCATTTTGACCGGACACGGCTTAAAGGACCCGGATAGGGCGATCGCCAGTATCAAAAAGCCGAAGTCCCTCCCCGCAAAACTCGACGTGGTTGTGAGGGAGATAGGGTTCTAATTGGAATTTTGTAAAAAGGGCGGGGCGTGGCGCAGCTTGGATTAGCGCGCTTGCTTGGGGTGCAAGAGGTCCGCGGTTCGAATCCGCGCGCCCCGACCATTCTAATACTGATTTGGTTTCGGCAGAAAAAGTTAAGATCTTTTTCCCATTAAAGGAAGGTTAGGAATTAGAATGAAATACATAGTATTAGTTGGAGATGGGATGAGCGGGAGGCCGCTCGAGGAACTAAACGGCAGGACAACGTTGGAAGTTGCCTCAAAGCCTTACATGGATGAAATCACAAAGCGGGGAAAACTTGGAACTGCCACGACTATACCCAAGGGCATGGTACCCGCAAGTGATGTCGCGAACCTGTCGATATTAGGATACGATCCCAAGAAATATTACACGGGAAGGGGGCCGCTGGAGGCTGTAAACATCGGAGTGAACCTTGCCGAAGAAGACGTTGCCTTAAGATGCAACATTGTTACCCAGGCAGAGGATAAGATGATCGACTATAGCGCCGGCCACATAAAGACCGAAGAGGCGAAGATACTTATCGAGGCGTTAAACGAAAACTTGAGCAATGAGAAAATAAAATTTTACCCCGGCATTAGCTACAGGCATCTCTTGGTGCTAAAGATGGCATCAAAAGAAGAAGCATCAAGAATAGCAAAGTTAGTGTGCATGCCGCCGCACGATATATTAAATAAAAAGATATCAAAAAATTTACCACAGGGCAAAGGAAACGAAATTTTAATTGATTTAATGAATAAGTCAAAAGATATCCTCGGGCACCACGACATAAACAAGGTGCGGATTGACCTTAAGGAAAATCCCGGTAACATGGCCTGGCTCTGGGGCGCGGGCCTCATACCCCAGATGCCCACCTTTAAGGAGCTATACGATGTAACAGGGTCAATAATTTCAGCGGTGGACCTTATTAAGGGAATAGGTAAAATAATCGGGCTTGACGTAATAAACGTGCCGGGCGTGACCGGTTATTACGATACGAATTTTAAGGGAAAAGGGGAATACGCGGTAAAGTCGCTTGAGGATAAGGATTTTGTTTTCGTGCACGTGGAAGCGCCTGACGAGGCCGGCCACAACGGCGACATAAGAGCGAAAATAACCGCGATCGAAAATTTTGATAAATTTGTCGTAGGAACAATATGGGAGGCATTTAAGGATAGAAATGATTTCAGGTTGATGATTTTACCTGACCACGCCACACCCATATCGTGCAGGACACATACAATAGACCCCATACCTTTTGCGATTTGCGGCAGAGGTATAGAGCCTGATAGCGCGACTGTCTTTACTGAAACCGCCGCAAAGCCAAGCAGTTTTGTTTTAAGCGAAGGCTGGATGCTTATGAAAAATTTGATAAAGGGATGAACCTGATAAAGGAATGAGTTCGTTAATTGTAATAATAGCAAGCACCGCAGTATTTATTTTCGGATACGCTGTTTACAGCAAAAAAATAGAGAAACTGTTTAAAATAGACCCGAAGAGAAAAACGCCGGCGTACAAGCGGTATGACGGTGTCGATTATGTGCCGGCCAAACACTGGTCGGTACTTTTCGGGCATCACTTCGCCTCAATTGCAGGGGCAGCGCCCATTATAGGCCCGATACTCGCTGTTTCCATATGGGGATGGATGCCGACTGTATTATGGATAGTGCTCGGCACTGTTTTTATCGGTGGGATGCACGATTATTCAGCACTGATTATATCTACGAAACACAACGGTACCAGTATTGCCGATATTGCCAAAGATACAATTTCGAAAAAAGCAAAAATTGTTTTCTTAATATTTTTATGGCTCACGCTCATTCTAATAATATCGGTTTTCGTGCATATATGCGCTAAAACATTTATCGTAAAACCGGAAATTGTCGTTCCGTCTCTCGGGCTTATCCCGATCGCGGTTTTGGTGGGGCTACTCATGTACAATTTGAAATTTCATCAGCCGACGGTTACGATTCTGGGGTTGCTTCTACTGGCAGGCTCGATTTTTTTAGGAAAACTCTATCCGATCGTCTTAGGAGGCAACGCTTTGCAAATCTGGAGCGTAATTCTTCTTGCCTACGCTTTTGTGGCGAGCGTTGCGCCTGTTAACATACTTTTGCAGCCGAGGGATTATCTTGCGAGTTTTCTTTTACTTTTCGGAATAATTTTCGGCTATGCAGGAATAATTATAACGCGGCCCGCGATAGATTTCCCGGCGTTTTTGGGCTGGTCAGGTACGAGCAATATGCAACTCTGGCCTATTCTTTTTGTAACGGTCGCCTGCGGCGCAATAAGCGGGTTTCATTCCGTGGTCGCAAGCGGAACCACTTCCAAGCAGATTACGAACGAAAAAGACGCCAGGAAAATCGGTTACGGCGCAATGATTGCAGAAGGGGTCCTGGCGGTTATGGCGGTGCTTGTTATCGCGGCCGCTTTTAAGAATAAAGATGTTTTGCAGGAAGTCGTGCAAAAAGGCGCAGGCCCTGTGGGAGCTTTCGGGATCGGTTATAACGAGGTTACAAAAAAGTTTCTCGGCGCTTTCGGCGGAATTTTTGCCATGATGATATTAAACGGTTTCATCCTGACGACACTAGATACCGCCACGAGAATCGGCAGGTATATTACGCAGGAACTCTTTAAGATAAAGAATCGATTTGCCGCAACCATAATCGTCGTTTCACTAGCGGGCTGGCTTGGTTTAAGCGGCGAGTGGAACGAGATCTGGCCGATCTTCGGCTCTGCGAACCAGCTGATCGCGGCTCTCACGCTAATTGTTGTCATGAGCTGGTTTTTATCGCGGAGAAAAGTGGTTTTATACGCATTGATTCCTATGTTATTTATGCTGGTTACCGCATCGGCAGCGCTTATTTTAAAAATCATAGAGTATGCAAGGGCGCAGAATACGCTTCTTCTTGTTGTTGCGTGTGTTTTACTGGGCCTTGCGGGATTTGTTCTTTTCGAAGCTGTTTTGGCGGTTAGGAAAATATTTATTACGCGAAAAAAATTATTGGGAATAAAATAAGCTATAAGGAAAAAAATATGGCAAAAAAAATAATTGTTCAAAAATACGGCGGGTCAAGCGTAGCTAATACCGAAAAAATTGTAAATGTCGCCAAGAGGGTCGCTTCCTATAAGAGTAAAGGTTATGACGTTGTCGTTGTCGTAAGCGCTTTAGGAGATACCACTGACGAGCTTTTGGAACTCGCCTCCAAGATAACCAAGTCCCCTCCTGAAAGGGAACTCGACATGCTTATTTCGACCGGCGAGCAGATTTCGGTAGCGCTTCTTGCGATGGCGCTTCACAAGTTCGGGAAGGAAGCTATTTCCTTTACCGGCGCGCAGGTAGGCATAATAACCGATAGCTCGCATACCAAAGCGAGAATCATTGACGTAAACGCAAAGAGAATTCGCCAGGAACTTGCTAAGGGTAAGATTGTTGTTGTTGCCGGATTCCAGGGCGTCAACATGAACCAGGAAATTACCACTCTCGGCCGCGGTGGTTCGGATCTCACGGCTGTGGCGCTTGCGAAGGTATTGGGTGCCGACGTCTGCGAAATCTATACCGACGTGGACGGCGTATATACGGCAGACCCGCGCCTTGTAAAAAACGCAAAAAAACTTGATAGGATAAGTTACGAGGAAATGCTGGAACTTGCCTCACTGGGCTCGCAGGTGCTTCAGGCCAGGAGCGTCGAAGTTGCGAGTAAATTTAATATTCCTTTACACGTAAGAAGTAGTTTCAACGATAAAGAAGGCACGCTCATAACTAAGGAGGTTAAGAAAATGGAAGAAGTACTCGTTAGCGGAGTTACTTTAAATAAAACCGAGTCCAAGGTTACGGTTTGCGATGTTCCGGATAAGCCCGGCGTAGCAGCGCGCATTTTCACTGAACTTGCGAAGGCCAATGTCAATATTGACATGATTATTCAGAACGTATCAAGGACCGGATATACTGACGTTTCCTTTACTGTCGTGGCAGGTGATTTTAATAAAACCCTTAAACTCATGAAAAGAGTAGTAAAGGAAATAGGCGCCGCGGACGTAATTTTCGATAAAGACGTCGCGAAGGTTTCGGTCGTGGGGATAGGCATGCGCAGCCATTCCGGCGTTGCCGCGACGATGTTCAAGGCGCTTGCATCTCTTAAAATAAACATAGAAATGATTTCTACCAGTGAAATAAAAATTTCCTGCGTTATAAGAAAGAAAAAAGGCGAAGAAGCGGTGAAAACGTTACACAAAGCGTTTAATCTCGGGAGATGATGAAATGAAAGTTGAACTATACGATACGACATTAAGGGACGGGGCGCAGACTCAAGGGATTTCGTTTTCGGTGTCGGATAAACTAAGAATTGCCGAAAAACTTGATACCCTAGGTATCCACTATATTGAAGGCGGATGGCCGGGAGCGAATCCTAAAGATGTCGAGTTTTTTAAAAAAGCAAAGGGACTGAAACTTAAAAACGCAAAGCTCGTTGCTTTCGGGAGTACGAGGAGAGCGCATACCGATGTTTCCGAAGATGCCACCATGAAGGGGCTTTTACAGTCGAACGTGGATGTTATTACTATCTTTGGTAAATGCTGGAATCTCCACGTAAAAGAGGTATTGAAAACAACCCCGGAAGAAAATCTTAAGATGATCGAAGATTCCGTGAAATTTCTGAAATCTAAAGGTAAATTTACAATCTTTGATGCAGAACACTTCTTTGACGGATACAGAGAAAACCCGGAATACGCGCTTAAGTGTTTAACTGTAGCCGAAGCAGGTGGCGCGGATAGGATCGTTCTCTGCGACACAAACGGCGGGACGCTGACATCAACTGTTTTTGAAGTCGTAGAAGAGGTTAAGAAAAAAGTGAAAACACCTTTAGGCATGCACGCGCACAATGACGCTGATATGGCTGTTGCCAATACAGTAGCTGCGGTACAGGCAGGCTGTATCCAGGTGCAGGGAACCATGAACGGCTACGGCGAAAGATGCGGGAACGCCAATCTGGTTTCTATTATCGGGAACCTTAAACTGAAACTAGGCGTTGACTGCATTTCCGATTTATCTCTAAAAGAACTCACGGAAACAGCGCACTACGTTGCAGAGATGTCCAACACGAGGCTAAACGACAACCAACCATTTGTCGGAAACAGCGCCTTTGCGCACAAGGCCGGCGTACATGTAAACGCGATTATTAAAAATCCCAAGACCTATGAACATATGGAGCCGGAAAGGGTTGGTAACAGAAGGATGCTTTTAATTTCCGAGCTTTCGGGAAAATCCAGCCTTCTAAAAAAGGCCGAAGAAATTAATTTAGGAATCGATAAAGAAGCGCCCGAAACAAAAAAGATTTTAAAGCTACTTCAGGACCTGGAGCATAAGGGCTATCATTTCGAAGCGGCTGAAGCGTCTTTGGAGCTTTTCATGAAAAGGGCAACGAAGAAGTTTAATAGGTTCTTCGAGCTCAAGGATTTTCGGGTTATTGTAGAAAAAAGCGCAAAGAATAAAGGCAAACTTACATCTGAGGCGACGATCAAGCTAAAGGTAAATGATAAACTCGAGCATACCGCTTCATTGGGCGACGGCCCCGTTAACGCCCTGGATAACGCCCTCAGGAAGGCGTTAAAAGATTTTTATCCGTCGTTAAACGAAATGCATCTCACTGATTTTAAGGTGCGCGTTTTAGATGAAAAAGTAGGTACGGCTGCCCAGGTAAGGGTCTTAATCCAATCGCAGGATAAGACTGACTCCTGGTGGACGATCGGTGTTTCAGAAAACATCATTGAAGCAAGCTGGCAGGCGCTCGTAGACTCCGTCGAGTATAAACTGTTGAAAGATAGCGAGAGGTAGAACGGACAGAATTGTGTTGTTGCTTCCGCTTGCCGCTCGCTCGGGGATACGCGCCCCTCGCTCGCTGTGACAAAAATTGCTCATGGGCTGTATGGCGCGGTTGTATTCGCAATTTTTGACAGTCGCTCCAGCAAACAACGCAATTCTGTCCTTTAGGAAAAAGGAGAAAATATTCGCCTCCGGCAAGTGCCTTCTGGAGATTTAAAACATAAAGACGATATTCATGGACATTCCAAAGCAATATAACCCCAAAGACACCGAAAAGAAATGGTATAAATTCTGGGAAGAGAAGGGTTTTTTTCACGCTGAGCCTGACCCCAAGAAAAAACCGTATTCGATCGTAATCCCACCGCCTAATATAACAGGTATCCTCCACATGGGGCACGCCCTTAATAACACCATTCAGGATATCTATGTCAGGTTCAAGAGAATGCAAGGGTTTCGGACTTTGTGGATGCCCGGAACGGATCATGCAGGTATCGCGACGCAAAATGTCGTGGAGAAAAAACTGGCTCAAGAAGGAAAAACAAAAGATGACCTCGGCCGCGAAAAATTCCTGGAAGAGGTATGGAAATGGCGCGAGGAATACGGTTCCACGATAATTAACCAGCTAAAGAGTCTGGGTAGTTCATGTGATTGGGAGAAAACGCGCTTCACGATGGACGAAGGATTATCCGACGCGGTTTTAGAGGTTTTTGTAAAGCTTCACGAAAAGGGCCTAATCTACAGAGGAAATTACATAATAAACTGGTGCCCGAGATGTAAAACGGCGTTAAGCGACGAAGAGGCGCAACATCGTGACGTGGACGGCATGCTTTATTATATCAAATACCCAATTGAAGATAGCAAGAATCACGTTATTGTTGCCACGACGCGGCCCGAGACAATGCTTGGCGACGTCGCGGTCTGCGTTAACCCTAAAGATAAAAGATATAAAGATTTAAAAGATAAAACAGTAATCCTTCCTATTTTAAAAAGGCCGCTTAAGATAATCTTTGACACTAAAGTCGATCCGAAATTCGGAACAGGGGCCCTTAAGATTACGCCCGCCCACGATCCTGTTGACTTTGAGTTAGGCCGCGCGCACAAATTAGAACCGATAAACGTGATGAATGACGACGCTACCATAAACGAAGTTGGCGGTGATTTTAGCGGCATGGACAGGCTAGAAGCGCGCGAAGCAATTATAGATGAATTGAAAGAAATGAAATTATTTTTAAAATCAGAACCGCACAGGCACGCGGTGGGCCACTGTTACAGGTGCCACACGATGGTTGAGCCGCGGCTTTCAAAACAGTGGTTTGTAAAAATGGCGCCGCTCGCTAAACCTGCACTTGATATTGTAAAAAAAGGAAAGCTCAAATTTTATCCGAAACGCTGGACAAAGGTTTATATAAACTGGATGGAAAACATAAGAGACTGGTGCATATCGCGCCAGATCTGGTGGGGGCACAGGATTCCCGTTTATTACTGTAAGAAGTGCAGCGCTTCTTCGGAAAACGTAATCGTTTCTAAAATAAGGCCCGAGAAATGCCCGAAATGCGGCGGGAGCGAAATCAAACAGGATCCCGATGTGCTTGATACGTGGTTCAGCTCATGGCTCTGGCCTTTTTCGACGCTGGGCTGGCCCAAAAAAACAAAAGAACTCAAATATTTTTACCCGACAAATGTTTTGGTTACGGCGCAGGAAATTATATTTTTCTGGGTGGCGCGCATGGTAATGGCCGGCATGGAATTCATGAAAGACATGCCGTTTAAGGACGTCTATATCCACGGAACAGTGAGGGATGACACCGGAACCAAGATGTCAAAATCGCTCGGAAACGTAATCGATCCGATCAACATTATAAGTCAGTTCGGAAGTGATGCGCTACGCTTTAGCATAATCTCCATTACTGCGCAGGGCCAGGACGTATTTTTGGCGCCACAAAAATTCGAACTCGGAAGAAATTTTGCCAATAAAATCTGGAACGCCTCAAGGCTTGTTCTGATGAATTTAAAAGAAGACAAGGTTAAAAAAGACTTGTGTCAAATGGCAGGTGACCCGAGCCTTACCCTGGCTGACAGGTGGATATTGAGCAGGTTCTTCCAGGCGCTCGGTGATTTTGTAAAGTCACTGGAGGCCTACAGGATAAACGACGCGGCAAACAGAATTTATGAATTTATCTGGCACGAGTTATGTGACTGGTATCTTGAAATGGCAAAATTAACCATGGATGAAGAGCATACGCAGGTTACGCTTTACAAGGTGCTGGAGAAATCCTTGAGAACGCTTCATCCGATCATGCCGTTCATAACAGAAGACATATGGCAGCGTCTCCCCAGGGAACACGGCACCGAATCCATCATGGTTACAAGCTGGCCGCACATGCAAAAAGAATTTATTTCCAAAAAAATAGACGCCGAGATGCGGCTTATCATAAACATTGTTCAGGCGATCAGGAATTTGCGCGCCACCTGGAGAATAGAACACAAAAAAGAAATCGATATTTTTATAAAGGTAAAAAATAAAAGTGTTGTTTCATCTCTTGGCGCGAATGCTATCTACGTAAAAAGATTAGCACGCGTGGGAAAATTAGAAATTTCAACCAAGATAACAAAGCCGAAACATTCGGCCGTTTCGGTTATAGAGGATACAGAGATTTTCCTACCGCTTGGAGGCATTATCGATATTGACAAGGAGAAGAAGCGCCTTGGCGAGAAGCTTGATGGCCTTACCGCGGAACTGAATAGAATAAATGGCAAGTTGAAAAATAAAGGCTTTATTTCGAAAGCGCCTAAAAACGTTATCCAACAAGCCAAAGAAAGAAAAGAACGCGTAGAAGTAGAAATGAGCTCTTTAAAAAAGAACATCAGGCTTCTATGAATAAAATCAGGCTTCAGGTAGCGCTGGCAAAAATAGGCATAGCAAGCCGAAGGAAAAGCGCTCTACTTATACAATCCAACCGCATAAGGGTAAACGGAAAACCCGTTAATCAAAAAGGCTTTCGCGTAGATATTTCGAAAGATAAGATAACCCTTGACGGAAAATTGCTTTTCAAAGAAAGAGGAAAACACTACTATATTTTAAATAAGCCCGCCGGCATTATTTCGACTGCGAGCGATGAACACCAGAGGCCCTCAGTCGTGGATTGCGTGCGCAATCTCGGTGTCAGGCTTTATCCCGTGGGTAGGCTTGACCAGAATACAACAGGCCTTATTATTCTGACAAACGACGGAGATCTTACCTATCGATTGACGCATCCGAAATTCGAAATCGAAAGGGTCTACGAGGTTAAGGTGAAAGGTGTCATGAGGGATAAGGACATGCAGCGCTTAAAGAGCGGAATTGTCGTAGAAGGAAAGCCCACGCAGGTTGAAAAGATTGTTTTCAAGAAAAAGCGCGGCGCAAGTACGCGCCTTCTCATAACGCTTAGCGAAGGCCGAAAAAGAGAAGTGCGCGAGATTTTTAGCGCTATCGGCTATCCTGTGCTTAAGCTAAAGCGCGTAGCCTATGGACCGCTTGTGCTTGGGGGATTAAAAGAGGGAATGTTTCGTCCGCTTGCGAAGTTCGAGATAGAAAGGCTAAAAAGGTGCGTAGGTCTTTATGGAACTCGATAAAATAAGAACAAAGAAAATAATAAAAGCAGCCCTTAATGAAGATATTGGCTCAGGCGATGTTACCACCATGAATACCGTTCATAAACTTGAGAGCGTGAAGGCGGCCATCGTAGCCAATGAGGACCTCATCATGTGTGGTATGGACATTGCCGAATGGACCATAAACGCCGTAGATTACAGCGTGAGATTTAAGCCGCAGGTAGAAGACGGCGGGCACGCATATAAAGGAAAGGAAATTGTTTTTCTGGAGGGCCACGCCAGGGCCATTCTCTCGGCCGAGAGAACAATGCTTAATTTTTTGTGTTTTTTAAGCGGTATCGCCACGAAGGTAAACGCGTTCGCGGAAATTGCTAAAAAATACGGCGTTAAAATTTATGACACGCGCAAAACCTTTCCTCTCCTTAGATACTTAGAAAAATACGCTGTTACTGTAGGCGGCGGATACAATCACAGGCTAGGCCTGTGGGACCAGGTTCTCATAAAAGACAATCACATAAAGGTGGGAAATTTATCTGCGGGAAAAACATTAATAAGCGAAATCAGAAAAAAAATTACAAAAAATATAAAAGTCGAAATCGAAGTCGAGGATTTGGAAGAATTTCGGGTGATGCTGGCCCAGCGCCCAGAAATTATCATGCTCGACAACATGGCCCCAGACGACATAAAAGAGGCCGTCAAGCTAAGAAACAAAATAGCCTCCGCCAAAAGACCGCTTCTTGAGGTTTCAGGCGGAATAAATATTGAAAATATAGAAGAGTACGCTAAAACCGGTATCGATCACATCTCTATAGGCTCGCTAACAGACTCGGTAGAGTCAATAGACATGAGCCTCGAAATCGTTTAATGAAGAAGTTTAAACTGGTTAGCGATTATAAGCCGAAGGGTGATCAGCCGCAGGCAATTGAAAAGCTTGTCAGTGGTCTGAGTAACAAGAAGCGTTTTCAGACGCTTCTTGGCGTTACCGGTAGCGGCAAGACCTATACTTTAGCAAACGTGATCAAAAAGGTTTCCCGGCCGACCCTTGTCATATCTCACAACAAAACCCTCGCCGCGCAGCTTTATGCGGAATTTAAAGAGTTTTTTCCGGAAAACGCGGTGGAATATTTTGTAAGCTATTACGATTACTACCAACCGGAAGCGTACATACCGCAGGCGGACATGTATATCGAGAAGGACGCGTCTATAAATGACGACATAGACAGGCTTCGGCTTTCGGCCACGAGCTCGCTCATGTCGCGGGAAGACGTTATAATCGTAGCCAGCGTATCTTGCATATACGGACTGGGTTCGCCCGAAGATTATGAAAAAATGCTTCTCATGCTCGAGAAAGGAAAAAGTTTTACCAGGGACGAGCTTCTCAAGAAGTTAATCGATATCAGATACGAGCGAAACGACATAGAGTTCCAGCGCGGGAAATTTCGGGTAAGGGGCGACACGATAGAAATCTTCCCGGCCTATCTTGAAATAGCTTACAGGGTAGAGCTGGATATCGGTAAGATTAAAACCGTCAAAGAAGTAAATCCGCTGACCGGAAAACCCATAAAGGAACGGGAAAAAGTTGCGATTTATCCCGCAAAACATTTTGTTACTACACCCGATAAGATTGAAAGCGCGATCGTGTCGATAAATAAAGAGCTGGATGAGCATCTGGCCAAACTAAAATCCGAAGGCAAGCTTCTGGAGGTCGAGAGATTGGCCTCGAGAACGAAATACGATATAGAGATGCTGCGTGAGATCGGGTATTGCAACGGCATAGAAAACTATTCGCGGCACTTAGCCGGAAGGCTTCCGGGATCAAGGCCGTCGTGTCTTATCGACTATTTCCCGGATAATTTCTTGACCCTCATTGACGAATCGCACGTTACGGTTCCGCAGGTAAGGGGCATGTATAACGG
>JADHYL010000001.1 GCA_016782495.1 Candidatus Omnitrophota bacterium | reverse complement strand
GGGGCCATAGCTCAATTTGGTTAGAGCATCTGACTCATAATCAGGTGGTTCATGGTTCAAGTCCATGTGGCCCCACTCTTATACAGATTCGGCCTCGGAGAAAAAAGTGCAGTATGTGCTTTTTTCTCCTCGTCCTTTTGACTTCGGCAAAAGGTCTTGCGACCGAATCATTTCAAGGGAGAACCTAAGGTTCTCCCTATGACGGTCACCTTCGGTGACCTGCACTCTCTCCTATAGTATGGGGGGAAAAACAAAGTAATCTAGATTTAAGGAAAAACCTAGTGTTTTTCCTTAAGATCCTTTTTCTGTAAAAGGAGATGGCGGGCTTGCCCTCCGAAGCTTGTTACATTGAATAGCCCGACCAATCGAAGCGCAGGAGGGCACATGGCTTAGCTGGTTAAAGCGCTGCCCTCACATGGCAGAGATCGAAGGTTCGAATCCTTCTGTGCCCACCAGATTTGCCTTGTTTTACGTGGCGCAAATCTGTCCCGAACGCAGTGAGGGACAGATAGGAAATTTACAAATGGTTGAGATAAATACTGAAGACCAGATAAAAATGCTCGTTGAGCTACAAGAGATTGACAACGAAATGTATAACAAGAAAAGGGTCTTAGAAGCCGTTCCGGAGAGGATAAAAGAATTAGACGCTGCAGTTCAAGTCAAATCAGCAAATTTAAAGAATCTGGAAGAAGAATCCAAAAAACTTCAGGTAAAAAGAAAAGAAAAAGAAGTCGAGTTGCAGACCAAAGAAGAGACGACAAAGAAATATCAGGCGCAGCTTTTTCAGATTAAAACAAACAAAGAATACGCCGCTTTAGAAAAGGAGATCGCGGGCATAAAAGCCGACAATTCCGTGCTGGAGGAGGAAATTATTATCCTACTTGACGAAACGGACGAGATCCAGAAGAAAATTTCGAAAGAGAGAGAAATCTTTGAGGGGGAGAAGAAGAAGGCCCGAGAGGAAAAGACGAAGCTGCAAGACGAGAAAAAAACAAACGAAGCCGAATATAACGATTTAAACAACAAGCGCAAGGAATTTGTGACCGGGATCGATAAAAAAATTTTAGCAAAATATGAGAGAATATTAAAAAAATGGGATGGATTGGCCATGGTCCCGGTGGTCAGTGGTACATGTGGAGGTTGTAATATGAATTTGCCGCCTCAGGTTATCAATGAAGCCGAGCTTAGGAAAGATCTCATATTTTGTGGAAATTGTTCACGAATTCTCTATTCAAAGGAATGAACCCCATTAGAAAATTAGAGATATATTGCAGAGTATCCTACGGGATAAAAGAAGAGAATAGATATGAGTAATCAAAACTCTAAAAATAAAAAATTTTCTAACGGGGTAAAAAAACTACTTTTGTACGTAGATGGCGGCGCAAGAGGTAATCCCGGACCTGCGGGCATAGGGGTTGTGATATCGAACGAAAAAGGAAAGAAGCTTAAAGAATTTAACAAATTTATCGGCGTAACAACAAATAATATCGCAGAATATAACGCCGTTATTTACGGTTTGCAGGAGGCCCTGATAGAAAAAGCAGATGAAGTTGAACTAAACCTGGATAGCGAACTGGTTGCCCAACAGCTGAAAGGCGAATACCGCGTGAAAAACCCTAACATTCGACCGCTGTTTGAACAAGCACGCCACCTTATATCCGGATTTAAAAAAATCGATATAAAGCATATTGACAGGGAAAAGAATAAAGAAGCTGATAAGCTTGTCAATAAGGCTATAAACCTAGGTGGTCTTTTATAATTAGGAGCAAAGTAGGTCAGATGGCCACTCTTGGCATCTCTTGGATGCCGGGGGAGGAAAGTCCGAGCTCCAGAGAGCAGCGTAACGGCTAACGGCCGTCCATCGAAAGGTGAGGATAATCTCTTGGCCTGCCTATCGCAGTCCTCGAGATGGTTTTTTCCGCTAGCGCGGAAAAAATCAGAGCCACAGAGACGAGTTCCCGCCCCTTTGAGTTATTACTAACAATGGTTGGCAATAGCTCAAAGAGGCGGGAGGTGAAACGAGGCAATCTCTACGTGGAGCAAGGCTAAATAAATCCCGATTCAGGAATTGCTCGTTCCTACCGTGCATCATCGGTATCGGGATGGGTAAGCTGCATGAGGCTGTCAGCAATGACAACCCTAGATAGATGGCCATCGGTGAGGTTGGTTCGGAGATCCTTCGGCATCTTCGATGCCTCAGGATAAATTCGGCCAGATAACTTATGTCGGCTTTATAGCCTCCATAAGCTATGGCCTCATTTACAGAACTCGGCTTATCGACCTACTTTGCTTTTTTTAATGAGCACATGACTTATGCGACCTTCGGGCGCGTAAGTCATAAGTGCGAATTAAATCCGCCATAGCTAAACATGCTAAATATTTAACGAAGGCGGATTCTTTCCACATCCAACCCACTCATATCTTTTTAAATAAACATCCCTCGTTGGCGGTTTTTCTAACACCTGCCATAGCTCAATACCTTGCGAAAGCCCAGTTCCTCAAATACTATATGTTGTGTTTGTCCCCACTTGCTAAAAGCCCTTAAAAAAAGTTAGAAAAAAGCATCTTGACAAATCGACGGGGTTTGGGTATATTTGATGTGGTTTAAAGTAGAGTAAAGTGGAGTAAATATGTTTTACGGTGAACACGAACACAAGCTTGACAAAAAAGGCAGAATCATAATCCCTTCGAAATTCAGGGAAGTCAGCAAGGAAAATTACGTCGAGAAATTTTATATTACAAGGGGATTGGATGTCTGTCTTTTTATGTTTCCGGAAGACGAATGGAAGCTGCAGGAAGCCAGGTTCAAAAACCTCTCGTTCACAAAAAGCCAGGCAAGAAAATTCAACCGGCTCTTTTTCTCGGGAGCGGTTGAGACGGTTCCCGACAAGCAGGGAAGAATATTGGTACCCCCGTATCTCAAAAGCTACGCGGGTATTAAAAAGGACATAATGATAATAGGCGTCGCAAACCGGATCGAAATATGGAACAAGGACAAGTGGGCGGAATTCTACCGGACGTCAAAAGAGTCGTTTGAGGATATAGCGGAAAAGTTAATCGATCTAGAATAACCAAGAAAGGGGTGGTGATTATGTTTACATTTGGTATTGTGAAACAGATAGGGGAAGGGAAATATCTTAGCGACGATCTTTTTATAATCGAAAGGGTTCGCAAGGAAAGAGCGCTCAATCTCGGCCGGATAAAACCAGGTAGCCCTAAGCATAGAACCAGAATAATTATCCAAGATGACGATCCCAGAGCTTCATAAGCCGGTGATGGTTGATGAGACAATCGGGTTCTTGCGATTAAAAAAAGGCTATAGGGTTTTGGACGCAACGGTAGGCTGCGGCGGACACGCAAATTTCATTTTAGAAAAGATCAAACCAAACGGGATTTTAATAGGTATTGACCGCGATGAGAAGGCGCTCGAGATTGCCGAAAGACAACTCGCCGAGTTTAAAAAAAACTGCCGATTAGTGCATGCTAATTTTCGCGATATAGATACGGTTTTAGTAAAGCTGGATATAGATAAAATCGATGCGGCGCTCTTTGACTTGGGGTTTTCGAGTTTCCAGATAGGCGATGATAGTCGTGGATTCAGTTTCGCGAAAGACAGTTTTCTTGACATGCGAATGGATCTCTCATCAGGCTTACGCGCTTACGACATTGTTAACAAATGCAGGCGGCAGGAGTTAGAGAATATCATCCGCGACTTCGGCGAAGAAAGGTTCTTTAAAAGAATCACAAGCTTTATCATCGAGAGAAGGAGTAAGGGAGCGATAACTTCCACACTGGAACTATCCGGTGTTATAAAGGCGGCGGTCGGCGGAAGATATAAATCCCAAAAAATACATCCGGCAACGCGGGTATTTCAGGCGCTCAGGATCGCCGTTAACAACGAGTTGGATAATATCGAAAACGCCCTGGGCAAAATTTTAAATTTTTTAAGACCGGGCGCGAGGCTTTGCGTTATTTCTTTTCATTCACTTGAGGATCGGATCGTAAAGAGGCGATTCAGAGAGTTTAAAAAAGAAGGGCAGGGTGACATAATTACGAAAAAACCACTCCTCCCCCGAGATGGGGAAAGAAGTGGAAATCCCCGCTCACGCAGCGCTAAATTAAGGGTTTTTGAAAAAACCAATTAAAAAATGGCAAAAATAAGATTTTTTAAAATTATTTCAAGTATATTGTTATGCGCGATATTCGCGCTTGGCTACGTTCATCAAGAAATAGAGATCGTTAAAACGGGTTTCAACATCAATAAACACCGCCACGAGGTTTCCTTCCTGCTTGACCAATACAGGTCTTTGGTATATAATCTTTCACAACTGGAGTCACCCAGAAGGATTGAGGATACGCTTTGTGTTAATAAAATAGCCCTTTGCGTACCCGAGGCCGACAACATACGCCGCTTTGACAGGGTAGACCTTGCATACCGCAACGAGAATGTAGAATCGGCCGAGAGAGAATTCTTTTTGGTAAGATTTTTTGACCGCTTTTCTGCAAAAGCAGAAGCAAAAGTTGTGGAATAAGCCACAAAACTTGATCCCCTCAAAAAAGTGCATATTAATTTTAGAAAAACTCGCCATCATGCTGTCTTTGTAATTATTGTATCTTTATTTGCAGTTCTTTTTGCCCGCCTTTTATATATCCAAATTATACGACATACACATTTATCAGACCTCGCGGCCAAGCAGCACAAGATTTTCGTCAAGCTCGAACCCCGACGGGGCAAGATATACGACAGGCTGAATCGGGTATTGGCGATATATTTAGACACGTCCTCGATTTACGTCGTGCCGAACGAAATAAGTGATAAAGAGCACGCGGCACGAATTCTGGCGGAAGAGCTAGGCACCGACCAAGAAAAACTTTCGGCAAGGCTTGCCAGAGATAACTACTTCGCGTGGGTAAAGCGAAAGGTCAGTACCGCTACAGCCGAGCGGGTAAAAAACTTAAAAATAAAAGGTGTCTATCTAATTACGGAACCCAAGCGGTTTTATCCGGGAGGAAAGCTTGCCTGTCATGTCCTGGGCATAACAAATATTGACAACGTGGGTATTGAGGGCATTGAACTTTATTATGACAATGAACTCAAGGGCGAATACGGTTGGCGGCGTTCTGCGCGCGACGCGAAAAAAAGAGAACTCATTTCCTTTGAAACGGACACTTTGCCTGCCCGGGACGGAAATAGCCTCGTACTCACAATAGACGAAGTTATACAGCACATTCTTGAAACCGAAATCGAGCGCCTCATAAAAGCATATAAACCAAAAGCCGTTTCCATAGCGGCGCTAAATCCGAGAACAGGCGAGATTTTAGGGCTTGCCAATTATCCATGGTTTGACCTGAACGATATCTCCAGTGCCAGCGTGGATTCTATGAGAAACAGGGCCATAGCGGATTCATTTGAACCGGGAAGCATTTTTAAGGTCGTTACGGCAAGCGCTGCCCTGAATGAAGGTATTGTTAATTTTGACACCAAGTTCTTTTGTGAAAACGGTGCCTATAAAATCGGCAAGAGAACATTGCATGATTACAGGCCGTACGGCACGTTAACCTTCAGGCAGGTCATAGAAAAATCAAGCAACATTGGTACGACAAAGGTAGCCGCCAAGTTAGGAAAAGAGAAGCTCTCGGCATATATAAAGAGATTTAATTTCAGCAGCCCCACAGGTGTCGATCTGCCCGGAGAAGTCTCCGGCATAATGCGCGATTCCTCGTCATGGTCTTATGTTGACATGACAACGATACCGATGGGGCAGGGTATCGCTGTTACAGCCTTGCAACTTGCCGCCTGCATTTCCGCCATAGCAAACGAGGGCGTTCTCATGCGGCCGTATATCGTAAAAAAACACTTTAACGAAGAAGGGGCTTTAGTAAGGGAGAATAAACCAAAGGCGCTAAGGAGTGTAATTTCAAAAGAGGCGGCTACGCAAGTCAAGGAGTTGCTCCTGGGAGTTATTGAGCGCGGAACCGGTAAAAGAGCCAGTCTCGATAACTTTAAGGCGTGCGGCAAAACCGGTACAGCGCAAAAGGTAAACCCACGAGGCGGTTATTACAAAAACAGGTATATTGCGTCATTTATAGGATTTGCGCCATATGATAAACCTACAGTGTCATTGGTTGTATGCGTGGATGAACCGCGCGGAAAGTACTTCGGCGGCCAGGTAGGAGCCCCTGCTTTTAAAAATATAATGGAAAAAATCCTGGCGTACGCGGAGGTCGAAAGCCCAAGAGATGCGACTTAAGGATATTTTTGAGGGAATGAGTGTTACCGCAGATCCGGCTTTGCTGAAAACGGATATAAAGTCCGTTACGGCGAACTCAAAAGTTTTAAAGAGAGGTGACCTTTTTGTGGCCATAGAGGGCACCAGGGTTGACGGGCATGAATTTGTAAATGAGGCTTTAAAAAAAGGGGCGCGAGCCTGCGTTGTCAACGAGAGCAAGATAAAATCTTTTAAAAGAGGAAAAATCGTTACGGTCAGAGATACGAGAAAAGCACTTTCGGTAGCCGCGAAAAATTTTTACCATTCACCAGCAGAAAAACTTAAAGTCATCGGTATAACAGGAACGAACGGAAAAACCACCTCCGCACTATTGGTGGAGAGCATATTTAATAAATCAGGCATGCCTTGCGGGGTTATCGGCACAATCGAATATAAAACCGGAAACCGCCGTATTGCGGCCGAACGCACTACTCCCGATGCGCTTAGCTTGAATGCTTTACTCGATAAGATGCTGAAGAGCGGATTGAAAGCTGCTGTCATGGAGGTCTCAAGCCATGCCCTTGACCAGAAGCGCGTTGACGATATATTTTTCGACGTAGCCCTCTTTACCAATCTTACGCGGGAGCACCTTGATTACCACGGAAATCTCGAGACGTATTTTAAAAGTAAGGCAAAGATTTTCTCAAGGATTAAAGCGCGGGGGATCGCAATAATCAACAATGACGACAATAACGCAAAGCGGATAAGGGAAATTGTAAAATGCGAAAGAATCACATACGGTCTCGACAAAGACGCCGACATCGCCGCGCGCGTTAAAAGCACTGAACCCGGGGGTTCTTCTTTTGATGTAAAAATACAAAAAAAGTACGCATTTTGTATTAATACAAAGTTAGTGGGATTGCATAACGTTTCCAATATCCTTGCGGCAATAGCAGTAGGCATCTCACAGGGAATCGACAAGCACGCAATAAAGCGTGGCATCGAAACTGTAAATAGCATAAGGGGTAGACTGGAAGCGGTGGAGAAGGGGCAGGACTTCAGGATATTCATCGATTATGCGCACACCCACGATGCCTTAGAAAATGTCCTCAAGTTCTTAAATCACATCAAAAGAAGAAATATCATAACGGTTTTTGGCTGCGGCGGCGATAGGGATAGGACAAAAAGGCCTTTGATGGGGCAGGTTGCGCAGAAACTTTCCGATTTTGTTATTCTGACGAATGATAACCCGCGTAACGAAGATCCAAAAAGAATTATTCGCGATGTGGAAGGGGGCATGGAGAGATCCTCCGGTAACTATATAGTAGCGCTTGACAGGAAAAAGGCTATAGAAAAGGCCTTAAAAAAAGCGAAAAAAAATGATATAGTGTTAATAGCAGGCAAGGGACACGAGACAGAACAGGTCTTGGCTGATAGAAGGATATCCTTCGACGACAAAAAGATCGCAGAGGGTATCCTGAAAACCACAGAGCGACCGATGCCCTCGTTAAGGGGTTAATGTATGCGTATCGAAGAAATTACGGGAAAGCCGGATTTAATCTCAATCGACACACGCACGGTAAAAAAAGGCGATGTCTTTTTCGCGATTAAGGGCAAGAAATTCGACGGCCATGACTTTGTAAAAACAGCGTTTAAAAAAGGCGTCCGAGCAGCGGTTGTTTCAAAAATACCGAAGAATCTAGCCTCTTTTAAAAAGCGGCTCATCAAAGTAAATAACACTATTAAGGCATTGGGTGGGGTCGCAAAGGCGCACCGTTTAAAATTCAAGATACCCGTTATCGCCGTCACCGGTACAAACGGGAAGACAACGGTAAAAGACATGATCGGGCATGTCTTGTCAGCGCGGTATAATGTATTGAAAAACGAAACTTCAAAAAATAATCTCATAGGACTTCCGCTGACCTTATTCAAACTTCAAAAAAAACACGATGTGGTGGTCTTAGAGATGGGAATGAGTCATCTCGGCGAGATCGACCGGCTAAGCGAAATCGCAAGCCCCGAGATAGGCGTTGTGACGAATATCGGCCCGTCGCATCTCAAATTCTTAGGCACATTGAAAAAGGTTTTTACGGCTAAATCGGAACTTCTGGGGCACCTTTCAAAAGAGGGTACGGCCATATTGAATAGCGACGATATTTACCTCGCGAATATCAAAGGCCTTAAATGCAAAAAGATTTATTTCGGCATAGAAAAACCGTGCCGTTTTCAGGCAAAGGATCTGGTGTATTCGGGAAATAAGTGGTCTTTTCGCATTGCCGAAAAACATTCTTTTCAGCTTCCGATTCTTGGAAGGCACAATGTCTACAATGCGCTTATCGCTATCGCCGTCGCAAGGCACTTCAATATCGATTTCCCTACGATTGAGCGTAGAATAAGTTCATACAGGCACATCTCTCCCATGAGACTTGAATTCAAGCATGTCCGCGGCATAGAGATATTAGACGACAGTTATAATTCTAACCCATTATCCATGGAGTGCGCCATAGATGCGCTTCTGGAGTACAATGCGGACGGAAAGAGGATTGTTGTGAGCGGCGACATGTTGGAACTCGGCAAAAAAGCGAAAGCCATGCACGAGGCCATCGGCAAAACAATAGCCTCCGGACCTGTAGATATTCTTATAACGATGGGAGGGCTCTCAAAATTTATAAATAAAGGCGCGCGTCTTAAGGGCATGGCAGGTCTTTATCATGCCCGGTCCCACAGGGATGCCGCCGGTTTTCTAAAGAAAATCGCAAAACCCGGTGATGTGGTTTTGGTAAAGGGTTCACGTAGAACAGAAATGGAAAAGGTAATAGAGTATTTTAAAAAAAGAAGTGAATAAGGAGTCGCATGCTATACCATTTATTGTATCCCTTAAAGGATCTGTGGTTTGGATTTAATATATTCAAATATATTACTTTTCGCGCCGCAATGGGCAGTATAACCGCATTTTTATTCAGCGTCATAATAGGACCGATTATAATAAGGAAGCTCTCACATTTAAGAATAGGTGACTCGCCCAGGAAAGAATACGTTGAAAATCTTTACGAGCTCCACAAGCACAAGGAAGGCACGCCGACAATGGGGGGCATAATAATTATACTCTCCATACTATTTTCCACGCTTCTCTGGGCCAGGCTCGATAATCGCTTTATTGTTATTGGTCTCATAAGCGTCCTCTGGCTCGGCATAGTCGGCTTTGTCGATGATTACATAAAGCTGATCAAGGTAAGGTCGCGCGGGCTTAGCGCTACAACCAAATTCATAGGGCAACTTCTTCTGGGCGCAGGAATTGCGCTGTATCTCTATTTCGATCCCGAGATATCCACCGCGCTTTACGTGCCGTTTTTCAAGCACGCGCTCGTAAACTTAGGGATATTTTACATTTTGTTTGTTACGCTTGTTATTGTCGGGACGAGCAATGCCGTAAATTTGACCGACGGCCTGGACGGCCTTGCTATCGGTTGCGTAGGTTTTATAGCGCTTAGCTATAGCGCAATAAGCTATCTTGCAGGGCATATAAAATTCAGCGGTTACCTCAACATCTACTACCTGCCGGGAAGCAGTGAGCTTGCGGTATTCTGCGCAGTTATAGCAGGTAGCTGCTTGGGATTTCTGTGGTTCAATTCTTACCCCGCGACGGTTTTTATGGGCGATACGGGATCGCTTCCTTTGGGAGGCGCGATCGGCGTGGTAAGCGTTTTAATAAAGAAGGAGATTCTTTTGCTCATAATCGGCGGGATATTTGTTGCAGAAGTCATAAGCGTAATAATGCAGGTTATGTCATTTAAACTTTTTAAAAGAAGGGTCTTTTTGATGGCGCCGCTCCATCACCATTTTCAACTTTTGGGCTGGCCGGAGAGTAAAATTACGATACGTTTCTGGATAGCGGCCGTTATACTCGTCTTTCTGGGATTGGCGACGTTGAAGGCAATGTAATTACTGTAATCATGGATCTACGGAATAAAAAAGTTACGGTAGTAGGGCTGGGAAACAGCGGAATCGGAAGTGCCTTACTTCTCGAAAAAGAAGGTGCTATTGTATCCGTTACGGACAATAGCAAGAATGAAGACATAAGAAAAAACGCAAAGCTTCTCGAAGAAAAATATATAGATCTGGAAATTGCCAAGCACACCGAGTCCTTTTTGCACGACACAGAACTCTTGGTGGTAAGCCCGGGCGTGGAAAAGACATCCCTGCCGATTCGCTACGCGCGAGAAAACAATATTCCCCTAATAAGTGAACTCGAGCTTGGGTACCACTTCTGCAAGGGGCGCATCGTAGCGGTTACCGGCACGAACGGAAAATCAACCGTTGTTTCACTCCTTGGTGAAATTCTGCGAAATGCCAAATTCCCCGTTAGCGTATGTGGCAACATAGGAAATTCCTTATCGGGCGAAGTTGAGCATATCAAAAAAGGGACAGTGGTCGTATTGGAAACAAGTTCTTTCCAGCTCGAATGGATAGCGTTTTTCAGGCCGAAGATATCAGTCATGCTCAACATCGCGGAAGACCACCTGGACAGGTACAGCGATTTTAAAACGTACTTTGACGCCAAAAAGCGAATATTCAAAAACCAAAGAGGCGACGATATTACCATACTCAATTATGACGACAAAAATCTCCAGAAGCTGGGAAAAACTAAGAAGATGGCCTCACACCTTTTTCATTTTAGCAGAAAGAAAAGAGTCGAAGGAATATATCTTGATAAAAACGCGGTCAAAATATCTCTCAGGGGCAAAACAAAAGAACTGTTTACGCTCGGCGATTCCACATTAAAAGGCGAGCATAATTTAGAGAATATTTTGGCATCCGCCTTGGCGGCCACCTTGTTGGGCGCACGGCCGGATGCTATTGAAAAAGTGGTAAAGGTGTTTAAGCCGCTTGCGCACCGATTCGAGAATATAGCAACGATAGGCGGGATAGAATTTATAGATGATTCTAAAGCGACAAATGTGGATTCGACCCGTCGGGCGCTTGAGTCCCTCCAGAAGCCGGCTGTTCTCATAGCCGGCGGCAAGGATAAAAATCTCTCTTACGGCAAGATTTTGCCCGCTTTGAAAAAGAATGTAAAAAAAATCGTCCTGATCGGCGAGACAAGGCGGAAAATGAGGAATCTCTTTGAGAAGCTTGTAAAGGTTGAGGAAAAAGATTCGCTCGAGGAAGCAGTCCTGGCCGCCTACGAAAGCGCGCCTCCCAAAGGGTGCGTGCTTCTTTCACCCATGTGTTCGAGTTTTGACATGTTCGATAGCTATAAAGAGCGGGGCGAGATTTTCAAGAAGACCGTTCGGGGATTGAAGGCTAAAGGCTAAAATCATGGCAAATATCAGAAGATCCATTTTTATAATTGCGCTTATATTGCTTTTTTTCGGCGTTGTCATGATATACAGCTCAAGCGCGATATATGCCTATGAAAAATTCGGAAACAGCGCATTTTTCCTAAAAAAACACCTCTGGTTTCTGTTCGGTGGATTTTTGCTTATGTTATGCGCTATGTCGGTAAATCTCGATGTAATCAAAAAATCCTCCAGAACCTTAATGCTCGGGTCACTTTTACTTTTGTTGCTTGTTCTTATTCCAGGCATAGGCGCATCGGTCGGCGGAGCACGGCGCTGGTTCAGAATGGGGGCGCTTAGCTTACAGCCATCAGAGTTCGCAAAATTCACCCTTATCTTATACCTGGCGGATTTTTTGTCCAGAAAAGGTTACAGGATAAAGGATCTATATTCTGGTTATATTCCTTGTATCTCGGTGGTTATTCTCGCGTGCTCTATGGTTTTGCTTCAGCCGGACCTCGGAACAGCCATATCGATTTTTTTCATCGGGTTTCTCATTATTTTTATTGCCGGCGGGAAATTAAAACACCTTTTTATGACAGTCCTTCCAGGACTTCCGGTTCTATATTATTTAATATTCAGCGTGCCCTATCGGAGAAAACGAATGCTCATTTTTTTAAACCCCTGGCATGACAAGAAGGGCGCGGGTTTTCAGATTATCCAATCATTTCTTGCGCTTGGATCTGGCGGGCTTTTCGGCGTAGGGCTAGGGCAATCTAAGCAAAAACTTTTCTATCTTCCCGAGTCGCATACGGATTTTATATTTTCCATAATTGGCGAGGAACTCGGGTTTATCGGTGCATCTTGCATTATTATTCTCTTCGGCGCTTTTGTGTGGCAGGGCATGCGAGCGTTCTTCAAGGAGCAGAGACCCTTTAATAAAATTCTTATATTCGGGATAACAAACATGATCGCCTTTGAGGCGCTCGTAAATATAGGCGTGAGCGTGGGTGCGCTTCCGACGAAAGGACTGCCCTTGCCATTTATCAGCTATGGAGGTTCTTCGCTTGTATTCCACATGGTTGCACTGGGAGTTATGTTGAATGCGATGAGGGAGTAGGTTAGAAGGAACACGTTACGAAGGACGATGGATGAAGGACGATGGACGAGTATATGACTATAACCGCGTTACGAAGGACGATTGGTTAAAAAGCGAATCGTCCTTCGTCCGAGCGAACGAAGCGAGTGGGCGTCCATCGTCCCTCGTAGCTAAACGGTTAGATATAACTATATGAGCATGAAAGTACTAATAGCATCCGGGGGAAGCGGAGGCCATATATTTCCCGCCGTTTCGCTTGCAAAAGAGCTTGAGAGTGAAGCGGTCGAGATAATCTTTGTGGCAAGCAGAAGAGAACTTGATCGAAACATACTGGAAAACAAAAAGTATAAAAAAATATTTCTCTCTGCAAATCCGATGCCGTATAATTTCGGATATCGGTTTTTTATTTTTGCGTTCAAGCTGATTCTCGATAGTTTCCACGCTTTGTATATCCTTGCGAATTGCAGGCCGGGTATGGTTATCGGCTTTGGAGGATATACCGGAGGCACCATTGTTTTATTGGCAGCTTTAATCGGCATAAAAACGATTATCCACGAGCAAAACGTAGTTCCGGGCAGGACAAATCGATTTCTTGATAGATTTGTCGATAAAGTTACGATAAGTTTTTCGGAGACAAAAAAATATTTCCGCAATAGAAATATCGTTATTACGGGAAATCCCTTGAGAAAGGAAAGCCTGGAAGACTGTGGTCCTCAGGGATTTCTAGATCTCGGTCTTGAAAAAGATAAAATGACCATACTCGTTATGGGCGGCAGCCAGGGGGCACGGTCACTGAATGACCTGGTTTCAAAAAGCGTGGGCCTCCTGCCGGACGAGAAAAAGAGACGCTTGCAGCTTCTTCATATCGCTGGACCAAAAAATGTGGAGAAAATCCGGAAGCGTTACGAGGAAAACGGCATACACGGCAAGGTGTTTGGATTTATAAAAGACATAAATGAAGCATATAGCGTATGCGACCTGGCCATCAGTCGCTCGGGCGCGGCAGCGGTCTTTGAACTGGCAGCATTCAAAAAACCCATGATACTCATACCGTACCCCGACGAAAAAAATAACCAGCGTTTTAACGCACAATTTTTTGCGAGAGAGAATGCCGCTATTTACAGAGATGAAAAGCGCATCACCAACGAAGAATTAAAAAACCTTATAATCGGACTTATGGACGATCCCGATAAGAGAAAAATTCTGGCGGAAAACGCCGGGAGGCTTAGCGTTGTGGACGGAGCAAAGAGGCTGAAGGAAGAAGTGCTAAAGTGAACGACGGCAGCTTGCAGATAAAAAACCGCAAAATTCACATGATCGGCATAGGCGGTATCGGCATGAGTGGCCTGGCATTTATTTTAAAAGAGTCAGGTTGCAGAGTGAGCGGTTCGGATGTTGTCGAGGGGAGCATTGTGAAGAAATTGCGCAGAAAAGGCATTATAGTCAACATAGGCCATGATAAGTCCTACATAAAAGATCAGGATATTGTTGTATATTCGTCAAGCATTCGCATGAACAATCCGGAGATTCTGGCAGCCCAAGAAAAGAAGATTCTTATTATATCGAGGATCGAGCTTTTAAAGACGGTTATGGACGGGAATATAGACGTCGTGGCAGTTGCCGGAACCCACGGAAAAACTACAATTACCGCGATGGTATCGCTTCTTCTGGAGGAAGCGGGGGCCGATCCCACCGTTTTAATAGGTGGAGAATCCCCGCACTTTGGAGGAAATGCCAAATCCGGAAAGAGTAAAACACTCGTAGCGGAGGTAGACGAAAGCGATGGCAGATTTGTTATCCTAAAGGCTACCCACATTATTATGCCCAATCTTGAAAAAGAACACCTGGAGCACTACCAAGACGAGGCGCATCTTGCGAATGCGTTCAGGAAGTTTCTCGCCGGCCAGTCTTCTCGATCTACTTTTTTCTACAAAGTCGAAGACAGGCGCCTCAGGAAACTCGCAAAGATTTTCAAAGGAAAAACCGTAAGCTTCGGATTCTCTGAAGAAGCGGACGTATATGCGGCAAACGTAAAAATCGACACGTTCAAAATCCTATTTGACTGTTTTAAGAGAGGAGAAAAAATAGGTCGCTTTGCGCTGAACATGCCCGGGGTTCATAATGTTTTAAATGCGGTGGCGGTGATTGCGCTGGGCATTGAGTTCGGAATAGGGTTCGATACGATGAAACGCGCGCTTTCGGGTTATAAAGGCGTTAAAAGAAGGTTTGAGCTTATAGGGGATGTTGGCGGAGCGAAGATAGTTGAGGATTACGCCCACCACCCCACGGAGATCAAGGCGACAATTTCCGCCGCATATTCACTTAAACCCGAAAGGCTTATAACGGTCTTTCAGCCGCACAGGTACACAAGGACAAAATCATTTTATAAAGAGTTTTCGGCCTCTTTTGCGGGTTCGGACGAAGTCATACTGACCGAGGTGTATCCTGCCAGCGAGGACAAAATAAAAGGTGCCAGCTCCCGGAGTATATACGAGATCATGCTAAAAGACAGGTCTATCCCCGTTAAGTTATTGGACAAGGACAAAATACCCAAATATCTCTCCGGAAAGCTAAAAAGGGGAGATCTTGTTTTAATTATGGGTGCGGGGGATATCGGAGGCACAGCCCCCAAACTTTTGCAAGAGATGAAAAAGAGAAATGAAAAACAAATTTCCAAAGGTGCGAGGTAAAGTCCGTTTTAACGAACCTCTCGCAAGGCATACAACATTTCATGTAGGCGGGCCCTGTAAAGTATGGGTCGAGCCCTCGAGCGAAGATGAACTACGGGAAATTTTAAGGTTTGCCAGGTCAAACAAAAGAAAGATACTTGTGCTCGGCATGGGTAGTAATATCTTATTCCGCGATAAAGGATTTGACGGCATAGCGATTCACCTCGGGAACAAACATTTTAAAAAGGTTAGGTTTGACGGCACAAGGGTTACAGCCGGCGCAGGGGCCGAGCTCGGTGTTTTAGTAAACGCTGCTTGCCGCAAGGGACTCGGCGGAATAGAGGGGCTTGTGGGAATCCCGGCGACGCTCGGAGGAGCTATTTTTATGAATTCCGGATACAGGGGAAACATATCGGATTGTCTGGAAAAATTAAAGCTTATGGATAAAGCCGGCGGCAAAACGAGGATTATCAGACAAAAAGATATAAGGTTTGGCTATCGACAATCGAATTTAAGTAGATATATAATATTAGAGGCAACACTGCGGCTGAAAAAAAATAAGAGAAAGATGCTGTTAAAAAGAAAGAGGGATCTTTTAAAAACTAAAAAGTGGGAACAGCCGTTCGGCCACTTTAGCGCCGGGTGTATTTTTCGAAATCCAAACAACAAAAGCTCGGCAGCACAGTATATCGACATGCTTGGTTTAAAGGGCAAAAGAATGGGCGGTGCCGAGATTTCAAAACAACATGCGAATTTTATCATTAACTTAAAAAATGCAAAGGCAGAAGATATACTGCGCCTTATCAGTTTTGTGAAAACACGCGTTAAATCGCGTTTTAACGTCAATCTGGTACCGGAAATTATAATAATTTAGGATGAAAATATGGCGAGCTATGGTAAGATAGTTGTGCTTGCCGGAGGGCCTTCCAGCGAGCGTGAGATCAGCCTTAAAAGCGGGCGGGCCGTTTTTGACGCACTTAAGAGACAACGCCAAGAGGTGGATTTTCTGGATGTTGATAGCGACTTTCACTCGAAGATAAAAAATATCGACGCGGCTCTGGTATTTATCGCCCTGCACGGCAAGTTTGGCGAAGACGGATCGGTCCAGACAATATTGGAAGAATCAAATTTGCCCTACACGGGCTCAGGCGCTCGGGCCTCGAGGCTTGCGCTGGATAAAATTGCTTCGCGTGAACTATTTCTGACAAATGGCTTGAGCGTGCCTAAATATATGATAGTCAGGCAGAATGCTGAAGAAGTGGACATTACAGCAAGCCTTGAGGTACCTTTTGTAGTTAAACCCCAACATGAGGGATCCAGCATAGGGCTATCGATAGTCAGTGATAAAATCCATGCGAGGCAAGCTCTGGAGATGGCTTTCGGTTACGGCAAGACGGCCATCGTCGAAGAATATATACACGGCAGGGAACTGACTGTCGGCATCCTGGAGGAGAGAGCGCTTCCCATCATTGAGATCGTTACGAAACACAATGTATACGATTTTGACGCCAAGTATTTAGATGAAGGTACGAAATATATTGTTCCAGCAGAATTAAAGGAAGAAGATTCAAAACGGGCTCAAGAATTGGCGCTAAAGGCGCATAAAGCGCTTGGTTGCAGGGATTTTTCCCGCGTTGACATGCGCATGGATTCCGGCGGGAACATTTACGTATTGGAGATAAACACGATTCCTGGCATGACCCAGCGCAGCCTTTTACCGAAGGCGGCCGCGAAAGCGGGTATAACCTTTGAAGATCTGTGTCTTAAGCTGGTAGAGCTGGCGTACAGGAGGGGTTCAATTCGACCATTCGGAGGGTAAACTTATAGAAGATACCCTTGACATCATAAATGTCAAGGACAGGTCTCATTGAAGGAGGTAATAAATGGCCAAGGATAATGTAAAAAAACGGAGACCCGGACCAAAGAGAATCGAACCGGCAAAGGCAAAAGCCGTAACAAAGAAAATTCTGCCTTTTTTAGTAGCCTTTATTTTAATTTTAACAGTATTTTTATTTTTTAGAAATTCGTCTTATTTTAAACTGGAGCACATCCAGGTAAACGATTTAAGCTACGCTTCCGGACTCGACCGGCATGATTTATTGCGGCTGTACAAAGGGCGGAATATTTTTGATATTAATATCAATGCTTTGTCCTCCAGGATAAAACATGACTATCCGACCGTCAAAAATGCGGTCGTCAAAAGGGTTCTGCCGAACAGGCTGGAAATAGATGTCATCCCACGAATTCCCGTCGCCCGGATAAAAGCCCGGAGATATTTTCCCGTTGACCGGACCGGAATGATATTATCGCCGGGCATAAAAAGCGGCAAACTCCCTACTATAATAGGATTTTCCGCCTGGGCAAGGCCCCGCGTGGGAGAGAACTTGAAAAGCCGCCAATTAGAAAGTGCGTTCTTACTTTTGGACGCCCTTAAAGAAAGCTCTATACTCTCCGACTACAACCTGACCACGATTGATGTTTCAAATTACAAAAATATTTCTTTTTACATTGACGACACTATAGAAGTGAAAATAGGGGGCGAAGACTTTCGCAAAAGGCTTGAGATGCTCAAGACGACTCTTCAAAATCCAGATCTCGACAAAAAGAATATCAAATACCTGGATCTCAGATTTAAGGACGTTGTTATCGGGCCGAGGTAGGATGGGTATGAAAAAGTTAGTTACGGTTATAGATTTGGGTTCGAACAAGATCGCCGCAGTTTCGGCCAGCGTGCGGAAGGATGGCCGAGTCAATATCCTGTCGCTCGAGAATTTATATTCGCGGGGCATAAGCGGTGGAGAGATAACGGATATGGATAAAGCCGTCGAAGACATAAATTCCGTAGTGTGCAAGTTGCAGCGACACCGGCAAAAAAGGATTAAAAACGTTTTTGTCACGACCAAGAGTGCTGACGTACGGATGGACATTGCACGTGGCATGGCCCCGCTATCTAAGATACCACGCGAAATTACAAAAAGGGATGTCAAAAGGTGCCTGGAAATCGCGGCCATGGTGAAGGTTCCGCTTGACAGGATTGTCATAGATAAAGCGGTAAGGGGTTTTTACATTGATGGCGGGGCATCAAGCATCAGAAATCCCGTAGGCCTTTACGGTATAAAAATGGAAGTAGAGGCATTTATCGCGACGGCAAGCCAATCAAAACTGCAAAGTATTACCAAATGCATAGACCATGCCGGGCTTCTTTTGGACGGAATACATCTTTCCGGCATCGCTTCCGCAAACGGCGTTTTGACCGGGCAAGAAAAGGAAAACGGCGTATTATTGCTCGATATAGGCGATTCGTTGACCGAGGAGCTTATTTTTAAGAACAGCATGCTAAAAAGCGCTCATATTATAAAGAAGGGCGCAAGCGCTATTCTGGACGATAAAATGCGCGTAAACAAGGAGAAGTTAACCGCACTGTTAAAAGAGGTGTTTGCTGGTCTAGCCGCTGGCAAGAATAATTTTTCTTCCGCCGTTGTAACAGGCGGGGGCGCACTCCTTGAGGGTGCTATCGAAGAGACGGAAAAACTGCTCGGGGTGCCGGCGAGAATAGGAATCGCAAGAAACGCAGGACACAATTTAAACTCGCAAGAAGCAATTATTCACACCTCAACGATCGGACTTATTAATCAGATAGCCACAGAATATAAGACCTCCGGTCGGTACAAGAACCCGATTCGCAAAGCCTTCCGCAAGATTCACGATATCTACGAAAGCTACTTCTAATTCCAATTTCCATTTTCAATTGACATTAGAAAACTTATGTGCTACCCTATCCCGAATAAGATATTCTTCTTTTAAAGTATCTTCGGGATCCCGATGATACTTTAAAAGATGTTTCTACATTCGGGATACCGTCAAAATGGTAAAAGAAAACCTCACTCGAGTGAAAGAAAGGATAAAAGCTGCCGCAGAAAGGGTAGGTCGCGACCTCGAAAGCGTAAAAATCGTGGTCGTTACGAAGGAAGCCAAGATCGACCAGGTGCGCGAGGCAGTAGAGGCTGGTGTCGCCGACATCGGTGAAAATCGCGTAAAAGAAGCCTTATTAAAGAGGAACTTATTGAATTCCCATGTGCTTGCATGGCACATGATAGGTCACCTTCAGTCGAACAAGGTAAGGGAAGCGGTCAGGATATTTTCGCTTATTCACTCCGTTGATAGCGTAAGATTAGCATATATATTAGACCGGGAGGCCGCGAAAAACAACAAAGTTCAGGATATTCTTCTGGAGGTCAATGTTTCGGGTGAGGGAAGTAAATTCGGTATCAAGCCCAATGATATAGAAAATTTTTTAGAAGAAACCCGATCATTGAAACACCTAAACGTACTAGGCTTGATGACAATGGCACCTCTTGTAGCTGATGCCGAAGTCACACGCCCTTATTTCAGAAAATTGAAAGAATTGGCGAATGCCCACAGGCTGAAAGAACTTTCAATGGGTATGACACAGGATTTTGAGGTTGCTGTAGAAGAAGGCGCTACCATGGTACGCATAGGTAGCGCGATATTTTCCGCCTAAGGCGGAAAAGTAAAGAGTAGGTAGAAAGATGAGGATAGGGATAATCGGTTGCGGAAATATGGGTAGCGCCATTGCAAGCGGCATTCTGTCAAAAAAAGTCGTGCCGTTTAATACCGTTTACATAAGCGACAGGGATTCGTATAAAACGAGGGAGCTTTATAAAAAATTCGGCGCTCGCATGAGCACAAATATCGAAATCGCAAAAAAGTGTAACTTCATTATTATAGTCGTAAAGCCCCAGGATTCCAAGGGTTTGTTTGGTTCAATCAAAGGGGAACTTGATAATTCCAAGCACTTGGTTTCCATTATGGCCGGAGTCACGCTCTCACAAATCGGCGCGATGATTAATAACAGCAAAATCGCCTTAACGCGCGCCATGCCGAACATGGCGGCACTGGCCGGAAAAAGCATAACATGCCTTGCCCATAACAAGGCAGTAAAAAACAAGGCGTTCGTGCAAAAGATCTTTTCTTCGATAGGCGAGGTAATGGAGATTGATGAAACAAAGATGGATGCCGTAACCGCGATTATAGGAAGCGGTCCGGCTTATTATTTCTATTTAACGGAGCTTCTTGAGGATGCTGCGGTAAGGTTCGGAATAAAGAAAGAGGCCGCCGCAAGGCTTGCAGCCGCGACTTTAGTTGGAAGTGGAGCATTGCTGGATAGTTTGAAACTTACGCCGGATGTCTTAAGAAAGCGCATAACGTCGAAAAGGGGAACTACCGAGGCGGCATTAAAGATTCTGAAATCAAAAGAATTTAAGCGCCTTGTGGTGAGGGCTGTGACGGCCGCAGCAAAAAAGTCAAGAGAGCTTTCGACCCTTCGAGGGAGGAATTTATAGAAGGCACCCTTGACATTGAAGATGTCAAGGGTGCCTTTCATTGGAGGAGCCCAAACATGTATATACTCGGACAGTTACTCGCAAGCCTCGCCTACCTCTTTAACATGATTTTCAACGTCCTGTATTTTTTGCTGGTGATAAGGATTATCCTGTCCTGGTTCGGTGTTAATCCCTATAGTGAAATCGTCCAGATCCTGTTCAGGATAACAGAACCGATCCTCGCGCCATTTCGCAGGCTTCCACTGCAAGCAGGTCCCATAGATTTCTCGCCGATTTTGGCTTTCATGGTTCTGTGGTTTTTAAGAAGTTTTGTCGTCGGAGTTCTGAGCCACTACGCCATGCGGTTAATGCACTAATGAAGATACACCTTAGAGTTCAGCCAAGGGCGTCAAAAGAAGAGATAGTAAAATTAGGCGGGAATTCTTATAAAATTTATATGCACCAACCGGCAATCGAAAGCAGGGCAAATCAAAAGCTCACGGAGATGCTTGCCGAATACTTTGGAACAAAAAAGAACAGAGTCAGGATATTAAGTGGTTTAAGGTCAAAAAGTAAGGTTGTGGAGATTGTACAATAAAGGAGAAATAAATGGGTAGAATCGGAGTTGTCGGCGGAAGCGGCCTTTACCACATCGAGGGCTTGAAGGTAAAAGAAACCCGGAAGATAAATACCCCCTTCGGAGACCCTTCTAGCGAATATGTTATAGGCACCTTAGACGGAAAAGAAGTCGTTTTCCTGCCCCGTCACGACAAGGCGCACCGCATAAGCCCGACCCACATAAACTACAGGGCCAATATTTACGGGATGAAGAAATTAGACGTGGAATGGCTTATCTCTGTTTCGGCATGTGGTTCCCTGAAAGAAGAAATAAAACCATTGGATTTTGTTATTCCGTTACAATTTGTGGACAGAACCACCCAGGCCCGTAAATATACGTTTTTTGACAGCGGCATAGTGGCCCACATAGGATTTGCCCACCCTGTATGCGAGAATCTGGCAAATCTTTTATACAACGTAGTAAAAGAGAAAAAACTGGATGTCCATTTTGGCGGAACCTACATTAATATGGAAGGGCCGCAATTTTCAACGTTATCGGAATCGAATCTTTACAGAAGTTGGGGCATGGATATAATCGGCATGACGAACATGACCGAAGCGCGCCTGGCACGGGAAGCCGAGATCTGTTACGCCACGCTAGCGGCTGTTACCGATTACGACTGCTGGCACCAGACCGAAGAAACTGTAAGCGTCGAGGGGATTTTGGAGAATCTTACGAGAAACGTCGAGAACGCAAAAAGTATATTAAAAGATGCCATAACGCGTATCGATGAGAGGCGAAGCTGCGCTTGCAAGGACGCCCTTAAACACGCGATCTTGACGGACCACAAAGTCATTCCGCGCGATGTAAAGAAGAAATTGGATATCCTAATCGGGAAATATGTAAAATGAGCATACTGGTTGTCGGCTCCGTAGCGCTTGACACGGTAAAAACCCCTTTCGGAAAGCGAAAAGAGATACTGGGCGGGTCAGCGACCTATTTTTCCGTGAGCGCAAGTTTTTTTAGTCCCGTGAATTTGGTTGCCGTAGTCGGGAACGATTTCCCTGCAAAGCATATAAATTTTTTCAAGCGAAAAGGTATAGACTTAAAAGGCCTGTCAGTCAAAAAAGGGAAGACCTTCAGGTGGGAGGGGGAATACGGCTGGGATTTCGGCGATCCGAAAACAATCGCTACTCACTTAAACGTGCTTTCGGAATTTAATCCGTATATTCCGCAAGAATATAGGAATAGCAAATATGTGTTTCTTGCAAATATTGACCCGAAGCTCCAGATAAAAGTTTTAAACCGCATGGCAAATCCGAGACTAGTTGCGTCTGACACCATGAATTACTGGATAAGAGAGAGGCGCAGGGATTTGATAAAGCTTCTTAAGAAAGTCAATATTTTTTTACTGAACGAGTCAGAGGCAAAACAGCTTACCGGAGAAGCAAGCCTCCCGAGGGCTGCGAAGGCGATACTAAAGATCGGTCCCCGAACCGTTATCATAAAAAAGGGAGAGCACGGGAGTCTCCTTTTTTCGGGCAATTCTGTTTTTAGCACGCCCGCATATTTGCTGGAATCGATTTTTGATCCCACAGGAGCGGGAGACACCTTTGCGGGGGGCCTCATGGGGTATCTGGCAACCCAAAAGACAGTAAACAAAGAGGTCCTACGAAAGGCGGTTGTATACGGGAGCGTGATGGCAACCTTTGCGGTCGAGGATTTCAGTCTAAACCGCCTGGCATCTATTGGCAAAGCGGATATTGCGAAACGAATCAAAAAATTTAAGGCACTTACACGCTTTTAAGGATGAACTATAAAAACACGTTAAACTTACCAAAGACCGAATTTGGCATGAAGGCAAATTTGCTCCAGAAAGAGCCTCCCATGCTAAAATTTTGGGATAAGGAAAAAATCTATAGTGCCATAAGAAAGGTGCGAGAAGGCAAAGAGAAATTCATTCTCCACGACGGCCCTCCATACGCCAACGGCCATATTCATATGGGTCACGTTCTCAACAAGATCTTAAAAGACATCGTTGTAAAATTTTATACGATGAAAGGGTATGATTCGCCTTTTGTGCCGGGCTGGGACTGCCACGGACTTCCGGTGGAACACCAGCTTTTCAAAGAGCTCGGCATCTCGAAATATGATATCGATCAGGTGAAATTCCGCAAAAAGGCCAAAGACTATGCGCTTAAGTTTGTGAAAACGCAAAGGGAAGAATTTGAACGCCTCGGTATTTTTGGCGATTGGGATAATCCCTACCTTACATTAAGTCCCAGATACGAAGCCTCTTGCGTTCGCGCATTTGGTAAACTGGTAAAAGAAGGTTATGTTTATAAAGATTTAAAGCCGGTAAACTGGTGCACTGCTTGCGAAACTGCGCTTGCGGAAGCGGAGGTAGAATACGAAAATCGTACCTCACCTTCGATTTATGTTAAATTCAAACTACTAAAGAAAGAAAAGCCAAAACATGGAAGCCAAGATACTCTGAACGCCATATTTTTTCCTTTATCTCCGCAGCAATTAGATAATGCATATTTTATTATTTGGACAACGACACCGTGGACGCTTTTAGGAAATGTTGCCATAGCTGTTCATCCCGATTTAAGCTATGTTACATGTGAAGTTGATGGCGAATTGCGGATAATGCTGGAGTCACTAGTTGATGTGACAATGAAAAAGTTAGGAAAAAAATATAAAATTTTACATATAACAAAAGGCAGAAAACTTGAAAATTTTTGCACTAAACACCCGTTTATCGAGCGAGAATCAAAAGTTGTGCTTGCAGATTATGTATCGTCTGAAGAAGGAACCGGCTGTGTGCACACCGCGCCCGGCCATGGCCAGGAAGACTACCTTACGGGTAAAAAATATAACCTGCCCATGATAATGCCGGTAAATTCAAAAGGCGTTTTTGACGATTCATGTGGAGAATTTAGCGGTTTAAACATGTATAAGGCAAACCCGAAAATCATAGAGCGACTCAAAAAGGAAAAAGCGTTATTGTTATCCGAACAGATGGAACATTCGTATCCACACTGTTGGAGATGTAAAAAACCAATAATCTTTCGAGCAACAGAACAATATTTCGTTAGCATAGACCACAAAAACTTACGAAAAAGAATGCTTGATTCTGTCAACAAAGAGGTTAAATGGTATCCCCCAGCAGGAAAAAGTCGTATATCCGCTATGGTAGAAAATAGACCTGACTGGTGCCTTTCGCGGCAGAGATATTGGGGGGTACCAATCATCGCTTTCAAATGCACAAAGTGCAAAGAAACCATCTTGGATTATAAAACGATAGAGCACATTGCCAAAATCATCGACAAGGAAGGTTGTGACGCATGGTTTGTTAAAAATGAAAAAGACCTGTTGCCGAAAGGAATGGTATGCAAAAAATGTGGCTCCAAGGATCTTCGTAAAGAAAAAGATATAATTGACGTATGGTTCGAATCGGGCACAAGCTATAAGTCTGTTTTAAAAGAAAAGAATAAGCTTGATTTTCCGTGCGAACTTTATTTAGAAGGTTCTGATCAACATCGCGGTTGGTTCCAGTCATCGTTAATAATTTCTCGAGCCATAGAAGACGAGGCTCCATACAAAAGTGTTTTTACCCACGGCTTTGTCGTTGACGGAGGAGGGAAGAAGATGTCAAAAAGTCTCGGCAACGTTATCTCCCCGCAGGATATAATGAAAAAATACGGTGCAGACATTTTGAGACTCTGGGTTGCCTCCAGCAACTACCACGATGACGTAAGGCTTTCGGAAGAGATCCTCGAGAGATTAGCCGACGCTTATAGAAAAATCCGAAACACCTTCAGGTATCTTCTTGGCAACACCTACGACTTTAATCCCGAAAAAGATTGTGTAAAAATCGAAAACATGGTGGAGATAGACCGCTGGATGCTTTCCAGGCTTGCGCGGCTCATCGAGGAAGCGGATGAGAATTATCGCGACTACACCTTCTACAAAATATTCCGCTCGGCATATAATTTCTGTGTTTATGAAATTTCAAGCCTCTATCTGGACATTTTAAAGGACAGACTGTATACTTTTGGGAAGGGTTCGCCGGAACGACGTTCGTGTCAGACGGTTTTGCATGAGATTTTGATCGCGCTCTTAAAAATACTTGCGCCGATTCTGTCTTTTACTACAGAAGAGGCCTGGCAGGCGCTTAAGTCCAAAGAAAAATCGATTCATTTAAGCTCGTGGCACTGGAAGGATAAGGCATTAAAAAAGTGGAAAGACAAAACACTCGACGAAAAGTGGTCACGCCTTCTTGGGGTCCGCGAAGAAGTTTTAAAGGCTTTGGAGGCAAAAAGAATCTCAAACGAGATCGGCAGCTCTTTAGACGCAAAGGTCATCTTATATAGCGACAAGAATGACCTTAAAGCATTTTTAAAAGAGAATGCGAAAACCCTGCCGGCATTTTTAATAAGCTCACAGGTCGAGATATCGGATAGCATGAATAAAAATTTGGCCAAGAGTGAAAATTTGCCTTTATGGGTATCGGTCGAAACGGCCGACGGCATGAAGTGCCAGAGGTGCTGGAACTACAGCGGGACGGTTGGTAGCAATAAAGATTTTCGGGACATTTGCTCACGATGCGCAGGCGTCATTGGCAATGCAAAAACATAAAGGAGGAATATAAAATGCCGAAGAAGAAAAAACTCAACAAAAAGGAACTAAAATCTTACAGAGACCTTTTAATAAAGAAAAAGATAAATCTACTGGAAGGTATAAACCACCTGACAAACGAAACGCTGAAGAAGACTCAGCGAGAGGCCTCCGGGGATCTCTCCGGATACGCCTATCACATGGCGGATATGGCCAGTGACGTTTACGAGACGGATCTTTTGTTGCAGCTTGCTTCGGGCGAAAGGAAACTTTTCATGAAAATAGACGAGGCCCTAAGACGTATGGAAGACGGGGAATACGGTTTTTGCATGAGCTGCAAAAAGAAAATAGGCAAAACACGCTTGAAAGCCATACCGCATACGCCTTATTGCCGTGGCTGCCAGGAAAAAGAAGAAAAAAGCGGTAGATGAGTAATTTTATTTGGTTTTTAGCCATTCTTGTTTTCTTCTTGGACCAGCTCACAAAATTTTTCATTTCGCGATATTTCGATCCTCACACATCCCTGGAAATAATAAAAGGCATTTTTTATCTCGCCCTCGTTCACAACACCGGTGCCGCGTTCGGTATTTTCAAGAACCAGACACTTTTCTTTATTGTCGTTTCGATCCTCGCAGTCGCCACCATCGTTATCTATGTAAGGAAGAAAACAAAAAGAACGCTTCTCTTGGATGCTGCCCTTGCGCTTATATTAGGAGGAGCGCTCGGCAACCTGGTAGATAGATTGCGCTTCGGTTATGTGATTGATTTTTTGGATTTCAGGATATGGCCGGTGTTTAATACGGCAGATTCGGCGATAACCATCGGCGCATTTTTGCTGATCTTAAGTTCATTGCTTAAAAAGCAGGAATAATACCGAATAATGCATCCTATTTTGTTCAGAATCGGCTCCGTTGAAATACGTAGCTACGGTTTCTTCGTTGCGCTTGCGGTCGTCGTAGCGTTTTATCTCTTGCACAAAGAAGCCAGAAGAAAAAACTTCTATGCGGACAAGATGCTCGACATGGAACTTATCATCGTGGTATTCGGAATAATCGGTGCCAGACTTCTGCACGTTTTGGTAAATCTCGACTTTTATACAAAAGAGGTGTTTTCCATATTTTTGCTTTGGGGCGGCGGACTTGCCATATACGGCGGCATTATTTCTGCTGTTGTGGCAGGGTGGGTTTTCGCAATAAAGAAGGGAATGCCGTTCTGGGAAACAGCTGATTTCATCATTCCGTACATAGTGCTCGGGCAATCCATAGGAAGAATCGGATGCTTTCTTAACGGGTGTTGTTTTGGAAGACCTGCAGCACTTCCGTTTTTGGGCGTAATCTTTCCAGGCGATACTATATTCAGGTATCCGACCCAAATTTATGCGTCTGTTGCACTTCTTGGCGTTTTTGTGATTCTCAGGATTATCCAACAAAAACCGCACTTCGCCGGATGCATATTTTTTCTCTACCTCGCGTTATACACTACGCAGAGATTCTTTATAGATTTTCTCCGGGGTGACAACCCGACATATGCTCTTGGGCTTACGATATCACAGATCATAAGTATAATCATATTTCTTATCGTGCTTTTTCCTTTAATGTTAAAAATCACCCTTCGGCCTCGCTTGAGGGCAAGAAAGTAAAAGATGGAAGAACTGGAACGCACGGTTGAAAAAAAAGAGGACAGCAAGCGCCTCGATAAATTTTTAGTCGAAGCGCTAGAGAAAAAATTTTCGCGGTCTTTTATAAAAAAACTGATAGACGGAAACAATGTTTTTGTTAACGGCGAAAGCCAGAATGCGCATTACAAGGTTTCCGAGGGCGAAAAGATAAAAATAGTAATACCGGAGGCAAAACCACTTGAACTTAAACCCGAGAACATTCCCCTTGATATTGCCTATGAAGATGAAGATGTTGTCGTAATTAATAAGTCCCCCGGGATTTCCATGCACCCCACAGGCGCGTATCTTACGGGGACCCTGGTTAACGGACTTCTTTACCACTGCAAGGATCTTTCCGGCATAGGGGGCGTGTTGAGGCCCGGAATCGTCCACCGCCTGGACAAGGATACTTCGGGCCTTTTGGTTGCAGCAAAGAACGACCTCGCGCACATAAATCTCTCAAATCAATTCAGAAACCGCTCCGTAAAAAGAAAATACGTTGCTTTAGTAAAAGGAATCGTAGAGCACGATAACGGAAGAATAGAACTACCCATCGCACGGCGCAAAAAGGACATAACAAAAATGGGTGTCTCCTTCGTTGACGAAAAGAAAAAGAATGCCATTACGACTTATAAGGTTTTAAAAAGGTTTGGGGATTTTACAGTGCTGGAACTTTCTCTCCAGACCGGAAGAACGCACCAGATAAGGGTCCACCTATCCCATATTGGACACGCACTCATAGGAGATAAGATGTACGGTTCTCCAAAAGGGCTTTCTAGGCAGGCTTTACACGCGAAGACCCTCGGATTTTTTCACCCAACAAAAAAAGATTTCATGGAGTTTACGAGCGAACTACCCGAAGATATGCAGGGGTTGATTAATAGGGGAAAAATCTGATATAATATTAAATGTCTCCGCCAAAGGCGGATCCCTGCCTGACCGGCAGGCAGGCGCCTCGGGCGGAAAATATCAAAAGTTGAAAGCATATATTCAAAGGGTAAAATATTTTTATATTTTTGGTTTGTGTTTTTAATTTTTGATATCTAATTTTTTATGCTAAAATGAATAAAGTTATTAAGCCAATAGAACGCCTGCGTGGTGAAATCGACCTGCCAGGCGATAAGTCCATATCCCATAGAGTAGTTTTCATCGGGGGTGTTTCAAAGGGAAAAACAACCGGGAAAAATTTTCTGAATGCGGAAGACTGCATGCGCACTGTTTCAGCGTTTCGCAGCATGGGGACCGATATCGAGTTAAAAGGGAAAAATATCGCGATTACAGGAAAAGGATTGAATGGTTTGCGAAAACCAGATACGGAATTATATCTCGGTAACTCCGGCACGACGATGCGGATCCTGCCCGGAATACTGGCGGGACAGGATTTCAATGTAACCCTTACGGGGGACGAGTCGCTTTCAAAGCGGCCGATGGAGAGAATCATAGAACCGCTTAAGAAAATGGGCGCGGATATAAATTCAAAAAATAACGACGGCTTTCCTCCGCTTGTGATAAAAGGCAGTGGGGTAAGGCCCGTAAAATATTCTACAAAAGTCGCAAGCGCTCAGGTAAAATCCTCTATACTTTTTGCCGGGCTTTACGCTGACGGGGTTACAAGCGTAACGGAGCCGTTTCGCTCAAGAGACCACACAGAGCGCATGCTTGATTTTTGCGGCGCAAAGATCTCAAGAAGCGCTCTTACGGCATCGGTCGAGGGAAAACACGAACTATCCGGAAAAGAAATTTTTATCCCCGGAGATATTTCGAGTGCCGCCTTTTTTATCGCTGCCTGTTGCTTGTTGGAAGGCTCGGATGCAACCATAAGGAATATCGGACTTAATGCTACAAGGACGGGTTTTTTAAATGTCCTCAAGAGAATGGGCGCGGACATAAGCATAAAGAATAAAAAAGATGCGGTCGAACCGTACGGCGATATTCGCATAAAGCACGCAAGACTTAAACCTACGGTTGTAAAAGAAAATGAAATACCACTTCTAATAGATGAAGTGCCGATTCTGGCTGTCATTGCCTCTTCGGCGGAAGGAAAAAGCGTGATAGAAGGGATATCGGAGCTGCGCCTTAAAGAGACCGACAGGGTGTTGTCCATGACCGAAAACTTAAAAAGAATGGGAGTGGACATAGGATCCGATAAAAAGAAAATATTTATCCGTGGGAAAAAGCATAGATTCAAAAAGGCGGATCTTAAAAGTTTCGGTGATCACAGGACAGCGATGGCGATGTATGTCGCGGCGCTTGCATCCGATGGCACCTCTACCATAGACGATATTGATTGCGTTAACACTTCTTTTCCGCAATTCTTCGACATATTATCTTACCTTGCTTCTCAATGACAAAGACGACGGTAATATTTTTAATAATAGCCGCAGGCGTTTTTTGTTACCTTAATTCACTTGACGGAGATTTTGTCTGGGATGACCGTTCATATGTCAATAACAACCCTGCCATCCGCAGTCTTCGCGCCTTGCGAACTTTTTTTACTGAACCGCAAACCCTTGCTGCGGGAACACTCGCTTTTGAGAATTACCGGCCTTTTGTAACGCTTTCCTATGCGATTGATTATTCCCTTTGGGGGTTAAGCACATTCGGGTATCATCTGACGAATATACTTTTACACATCGCAAATGCGATCCTTGTATTTTTTCTGGTCGAAAAGATTGTGCGGAAAAGAATACCAGCGGCCTTCGCAGCTTTGTTGTTCGCCGTTCACCCCATCCAGACAGAAGCAGTAACGTGGATTTCCGGGAGGTCAAACGTCCTTTTTCTCTTTTTTTATCTTGGTGCGTTTTTGTTTTACATGGGATGGAGAGCGCGTGAAAATACGCAACCCTACTATTTATTTTCGCTTTTTGGTTTTGCAGGAGCGCTTCTTTCGAAGGAAACCGCAGCTACATTTCCCTTGCTTATTGTTTTATATGATGTTATTTTCATTCGCAGAAAAAAAAATAGCGGCAAGGCCTATATCGCTTGGCTGCCTTTCTTTGCGCTACTTGCGGCATACTTATTAGGCCGCTATGCGATTCTCGGCAAGGTCGCGCAGTGTTCTTATTGGAGCGGCAACCCCTTTATCAACCTCCTCACGGTCCCCAAAATTTTCCTGACATACGCGCGCTTTATGCTATTTCCGATACGGTTGTGCTCGGATCATCTGATTTCCGTAGTTCCATCACCGGCAAATCCTTACTTTTTAGGAGGAGTGGGTTTTTTAATTCTATCGCTGGTCGCTTTTGTAAATTTTGTGAAGCGCAATGGGGCGGTTGCCTTTTTCATCGCGTGGTTTTTTATTACGCTTTTACCGGTAAGCAACATCATACCGATAAAAATTCTTGTAGCAGAGAGATTTCTTTATCTTCCGGGTATTGCCGTTACCACGCTAACCGGGATATTTTTAAGCCACATCCTAAAGAACCAAGTTCTTCTTTTCGCTTCCTTTGCGGTAATTATCGTAGGGGCCTCTTTTGCCACGATCGAGCGAAACAGAGACTGGAAGACGGAACTTGCGTTATTTGAAAATGATATAAAAAAAGAGCCCTTAAACGCGCGCCTGCATAACAACCTAGGCCGGGCGCATTACGAAAGTGGTAATGACAAATTTCCCGAAGCCGAAAAAGAATACAAAAAGGCCATACGGCTTGATAAAAACTTTGTGCCAGCATATATAAATTTGAGCAAACTTTATTTCGAAACGATGAAACCCGGCGAGGCCCTCGCCGTCGCCGAAAAGGGCCTTCTTATTGAACCCCAAAGGCCGGAACTTTCAAATACGATTGCGCTGGTAAGGGCCCTCGGGGGAGAGCGTGAAAGGGCCAGGGTTCTTTTTGAAAAAATAATAAGAAAAAATCCCGATTATTTTACAGCTTATTTAAATCTCGGGCAACTTTTAATGCTAGAGGAAAAATATAAAGATGCCGTCGGCGTATATGAAAGGATGTTAAAGCGCGCCAAAACCGAGAAACATAAATCCATGGCGTGGCTCAGGATTGCCACAGCCTGTGAAGGGGCCGGGGATTACGAGGCTGCGCGTCGCGCATACCGGTATATCCTGGAAAATTTTTCGGCTGAATCAGAAGCTTATACTATTACCCAAGACAAAATTAAAAATAGTATAATCCTCAAATAAAAAACAATTTGACAAATAAGAGATGCTTTGATAGTATTATACAATAAACAAATGGGGTAATATGGATCTTACCAGATTAAAAGAACTCATTTCTAAAGGTTTCAATAGTTTATTGGGTCTTTTTTCCAACGACATGGGTATCGACCTAGGTACCGCTACCACACTCGTTTACATAAGCGGCCAGGGGATCGTTCTTTGCGAGCCCTCGGTCGTTGCAGTCCAAGCCGGCACTTCAAACGTCCTTGCTGTCGGAGAAGAAGCAAAAAGGATGCTGGGAAGGACCCCTGGAAGCATCGTGGCGATCCGGCCCATGCGAAACGGCGTAATCGCCGACTTCGAGATTACCGAGGCGATGCTCAGATATTTTATAAAAAAGGTGCACAATTCCAGGCGCCTTGTAAGGCCTAGGATGGTTATTGCGATTCCGTCAGGCATCACCGAGGTAGAAAAAAGAGCCGTCAAAGATTCGGCATTGCACGCAGGCGCGCGGGAAGTATTCATGGTGGAAGAGCCGATTGCGGCTGCGATAGGTGTGGGTTTACCCATACAAGAACCTTCGGGCAGCATGGTAATCGACATAGGCGGCGGAACTACCGAGATGGCAGTAATATCGCTGGCAGGCGTAGTCTTTTCAAAATCGATACGAATCGCGGGTGACGAGATGGATGAGGCAATTACAAATTATTTGAAGAAGACATACAATCTTATGATCGGCGAGCGTACCGCAGAAGACATAAAAATTAAAATAGGTTCAGCCTATCCTCTAGACGAAGAGCTTACCCTGGAAGTAAGGGGGAGGGATCTTATAGCAGGGCTCCCGAAGATGATTACGGTTTCCAGTGAGGAGATAAGGGAAGCACTCGCAGAACCCATTGCTCAAATTATCGAAGCTATCAGAATAACGCTGGAGAGGACCCCACCCGAACTTTCAGCTGATCTTATGGAGAAAGGGCTTATCCTGGCAGGCGCCGCCTCGCTCCTCCGAGGCCTGGATAAACTTATCTCCGAAGAGACAGGCTTACCAGTTCATATCGCCGAAGATCCCCTGACGGCCGTTGTGTTGGGTACCGGTAAGGTACTTAGTGAAATAAAATATCTTAAAAGACTTTCTGTAAGCCCGAAAGTAGAGAGATAAGAGACTCCTCCGGTTTAAGTTGCGAAAATATAGGATAAGAAAATTTCCCGCCAGACTACTTCTTGTTATTGTAATCATTGCTATCATCGCATTTAATCCGAAAATCTTTCTCTCACTCAGAGGTTTTGCTTTTAACACCCTGGCCAAACCCTTCAAATTCCTCACCAGCATAAAAACCCACTTTACCAAAATCAACGAACTTTCCGAGAAGAATTTGCGCTTAAAACAACGCCTAGCCACGCTTTCGGTTCTACTGGCAAGATTGGATGATACGGCTTACGAGAACAAAAGGCTCCAGGCGCTTTTGGATTTTAAAAGAAATGTGCGATTTAAGAGTGTTGCTGCAAAAGTCATCGGACGCGATTCCACGGATTGGAGAAAGTCGATAATTATAAACAAGGGTAAAAAAGATGGTATCAGACAGCGCATGCCTTGCGCGACAGCGAAGGGGTTTATCGGTAGCGTAGTGGAGGTCGGTTCAAGCTCAAGCAAGGTTATTTTGATAAACGACCCTAACTCAAAGGTAGGGGTAATACTCGAGTCTTCCCGCGAGAGCGGTGTTTTGATCGGTTCGCCGCAGGGAAGCTGCAAGGTTATATATCTTTCGGTTGACGCGAAAATCGATAAAGGCGAGAAGATTTTAACTGCGGGTTTCAGCACATTTTTCCCGAAGGGCTTATTGATAGGCGAGGTTATCTCTACGGGTGTTGAGAAGACAAAACTATATAAATATGCAATCGTAGACCTTTTTGAAGATATGAACAAAATCGAAGAAATTATCTGTATCGATACGCTCGGACATGAAAAATATTAACAGAATAAAAATATACGCGACTCTTTTTATGCTTCTCGTCATAGAGATCGCGGTTTTTAAGAATTTGGCGATTTTTGGAACAAGGCCCGAACTATTATTGATTTTTACTGTATTTTTTGGCTTTCATTTCGGAATAGCCCGCGGCATGGAGGCGGGACTTGTATCCGGAATTTTAAAAGATGTATTCAGTATAACCGGTTTTGGAATCAACATTTTCTCGTTTATCGCTATAGGTTTTCTGGCGGGTTTTTTAAAAAACAAGCTAATCAAAGAGAATTTCATCACACAGTTTACGTTTTCAATGTTATCGGTACTTATTCTTTCAAGCGTATATTTTTTATATCTTGCTGAAATCGTAAAAAACGATATTGGCACGGGTTTTTGGAAGGTTGTATTGTACAAAGGATTGTATACGGCTATCTTTGCCCCTTTTCTATTTTTTATTTTTACGTTGGTTTTCAGCCCTAAAGAAACATAGCATGTATGCGAAATAGGATATTTACCAGGGTAATCCTCTTTTTCTTTGCCGTTCTCACGTTGGGGCTTTTTTATACGCAGGTGTTGCAACGCGATGTATACGAAAAGCTCTCGGAGAAAAACAGGGTGAGGGTACTGCCCCTTGAAGCGCCGCGTGGAAAAATATATGACCGAAAAGGCAGGCTCCTTGTAAACAACAGGATATCTTTCGACGTCGAGGTCATCTTTCAGGAGATAAAAGATGTCGAAGGGGTAATCGATCTACTCAGCGATATTGCTTATGTGGATCGGCAGGTGCTGTCTCTAAGGATAGAAAAGGCCCGCCGGCGCCCTTTCATCCCCGTAAAAATAATCGAAGACATTGAAAAACATAAAGCCATCCAGATAGAGGAAATAGCATTGGAGGTGCCGGGAGTAATTGTAACCACCAGGCCCTTGCGGAATTACATATACAAGAACTCTCTTTCACGCATAACAGGGTATCTCGGGAAGATCAGCGAAGAAGAACTGGACAAGTATAGAACTTACGGATACCGCATGCGGGATTTCGTCGGAAAGGACGGAATCGAGCGAAGCTACAACGATTACCTGCGAGGTGTGGACGGTGGCCTGCAGGTAGAAGTAGATTCAAGGGGGCGCGAACTTTGTATCCTCGCGATAAAAGAGCCACAATCAGGCAGGGATCTCCATCTAAGCATTGATATTGAGCTTCAGAAATTCTGCGATTCTCTGCTTGCCGAGAAGAGAGGCGCTATTGTTGCGATGGACCCTCAAACCGGCGCAATCCTGGCGATTACGAGCCACCCCGATTTTGATCCAAACATATTCGTCAAGCGGAACAATTCTAAAAATGTAACAGCCCTTTTAAATAACTCGACTACTTACCCCATGCTTAACCGTGCCATAAGCGGTTTATATCCGCCGGGAAGCGTTTTTAAAATAATTATTGCCAGCGCCGCTTTGAATGAAGGCTGCTTTGACAATAAAAGAACGCTTACCTGCGAAGGCAGTATCATGGTGGGAAACAGGCGTTTTCGCTGCTGGAGGGAAAAGGGGCACGGTGTTATCAGCATAAACGAGGGAATAAAGGCTTCATGCAATGTGTTTTTCTATCAGTTGGGAATCTTGGTCGGTCCGGATGGCATATCTAGGTACGCATTTCGGTTCGGGTTCGGTAAACCCACAGGGATAGATATTCCGGGCGAGGCAAACGGTTTCGTTCCGACCCCGGCGTGGAAAAGAAAAAACTTAAGACAGCCATGGTTTAAGGGCGAAACGGCAAACTACGCGATAGGCCAGGGGTATTTATTGGTCACCCCTATACAGGTCGTGCGCGCTGTCGCCGCAATAGCCAACGGAGGAAAACTCGTACATCCTTTTGTGGTTGAAAGAATAGAGGATGTACGGTTGCAGCATGCCGGGCCGCGGAGCATGGGATTGAAAAAAGAAACTTTGACGATCGTGAAAGAGGCGCTGCGAGACGTTGTAAACGCCCGCCGGGGCACAGGTCTATACGCGAGATCAAAAGATACTGTTATATCGGGAAAGACAGGTACGGCTCAAAACCCGAAGGGTACGTCTCATGCGTGGTTTACGGGATTTGCGCCTTTTGAAAATCCACGGCTCTCGATAGTGGTCTTTATCGAGCATGGAGGAAAGGGTGGACTCGATCCGGCGCGTTTTGCCAAAAACATTATAGAGGAAGCTAAAAGGCTTGAATTGCTATGAACCGATTTGACAAGGCTTTATTTTTTTCCGTTATAGCGATACTTTTAATAGGATTGGCAACGCTCTATAGCGCTTCCAGCAGATATGATTCCCAGAACGTTATCCTTCGGCAATTATCCTGGATTTTTTTAGGCGGCGTTCTTTTTTGCATTGTTTTGCGCGTCAATTATCAAAGACTCGGGAGCATTTCATATCTCCTCTACGGAATAAGCATATTTTTTCTTATCCTTGTATTATTTTTTGGAAAGGCCAGGGGTGGTGCGCATCGCTGGATAAGCCTCGGCGTGTTCAATTTTCAACCATCGGAGCTTGCCAAAATAACACTGGTTCTGGCACTTTCTTCTTATATTGGCAAGCGGAAAAACGAAGTTACGCAGGTCCGATTCTTGTTCGGCGTTCTTTGCCTGGTGCTGCCTGCATTTTTTCTCATTCTCATCGAACCGGACCTCGGGACGGCACTTCTTTTAATACCGATAACGCTTGCTGTGCTTTTCGCTGCCGGCGCGAAGCTGCGCCACCTCATCGGGATAACCTCGCTTGGCTTATGCGGCCTTCCGTTTTTCTGGCATTTTTTAAAAGATTATCAAAAGCAGAGACTCATCGTATTCATAAATCCTAACATCGATCCTCTCGGTTCAGGTTACACGATAATTCAGTCCAAAATCGCTGTCGGTTCGGGCGGACTTCTCGGTAAGGGATGGCTCAGCGGTACGCAAAATCAGCTGAATTTCCTGCCCGAAAGACACACGGACTTTATATTTTCCGTAGTAGGTGAGGAATGGGGGTTTTTAGGGGCGTTCATTTTAATTCTCTTATATGCCACAATCGCGTACAGGGGGACAAAGATAATCGAGGCAACACCTGATATAAACGGCAAGTTGATTGCTACGGGGTTTGTGACCCTTTTTGCGCTTCAGGTTCTTATAAATATAGGTATGACGATAGGGTTTTTGCCTATCGTGGGTCTTACCTTGCCTCTTATAAGCTACGGCGGTTCCAGCCTCATAACAACCTTGACGTATATCGGTATCTTGCTGAATATCGGAATGCGAAGGCCCCTGTTTTAACTCCATTACCACTATATTGACAAAATAATTCCTGTCAAGTATACTTAATGCGTTGTGGTTTGACGGTTGGCTTAAATCACTTGCCGAACTAAAAAGAGGTGGGATGTTATGAAAGAAAAAAGTTTTTTAAAGAGACTTTCGCTTTTGCCCTATGGGCTACGCTATAAATTATTGATAGCGTTTAGCTTAATGTCGGTAATACCGCTCCTTGTTATCGGGTACATAGTAAACAATTTCATATTATTTGACGGGGAGATTTCGCTCGGCCAGATAAGCACGATGGTTCTTTTCTCCATCGCGATCGCCTGGCTGGGGCTATTTCTTGCAAAAGGAATTGTCGAGCGCGTTATAGACGTTGCCCTCGAGACCAAAATCATCAGAGAGGGAAATTTTGAAAGAAAGGTTCCCGTTGGGACTGAAGACGAAATCGGTGAAATTGGTGAGGCGATAAACTTCTTAACAAAGAAAATCAGGGATAACATAATGGATCTCAAGGATTACCAGGAGAAGATGAAGGAGATAAACGCGGAAATACAAAAGAGGGTTTCCGTTTTATCCAATGTCCTGCAAATAGGGGAGCTTATATCCTCGTCCGTCAAATTAGACAGCATTATCGAGATAGTACTTCTTAAAATAGCCCAGCTTTACGACGGCGGATTTGCAGCGCTCTATTTTTCCGATGAGCCGGACAAGCCGCTTACCGTGCGACTGTCTCAAAACCTGGTCAATGAAAATCTTTTAACAGCGACCATCGAGAGCGGAAGCGGGCTCCTGGGCAAGGCCATGCTGAAGAAAAAACATATCGTAATGGACGCTTCCTCCAAGTTCTCACGCGAAAACCAGGAATTTAAAGAAAAATACAAATGCGAGAACATAGTAATCTTTCCATTGTTTACCATCAGGGATGTGAAGGCCCTGCTCGTCACAGGCAACGGGATAAAGAACTTTACATATACAAATGACGATGTGGAAATAATAAAGGTTTTTACAGAGCAGATCGCGATCGCCATCGAAAACGACGTTCTGATGAAAACGGCCGAAAAGCTGCAAATAAAGGACCAGCTTACGGGCTTGTTCAACAAGGATTTTATGAAAAGGCGTCTAAATGAGGAAATACAACGTTCCTTTATTTCTCACAGGCCGTGCTCCTTTATCCTGCTGGATATCGATGACTTCAAAAAATACGAGACCGAAAAGGGCAAGGCACAGGCGGCGGTCGCACTGAAAAAGATCGGCCACCTCATAACGGAGCTTTCCGGTCCGCTGGGAAAAGCCGGCAGGTTTGACAAGGATCTCTTTGCATTGATCATGCCAGAAGTAAATAAAAAAGCTGTCTTGCAAATTGCGGAAAAGATCAGGAAGCGAGTCGAAAAGATGCAATTATCCGAAGAAAAAGGCAATACGCTAACCGTAAGTTGCGGGGTAAGCGAAAACCCGCTTGACGGGCCAACCGCGAACGAAATCTTGGAGAAGGCCCAAGCGGCGCTTGGCAAAGCCAAAGAAGAAGGAAAAAATAAAATAATAGGAGCAGGGGTATAATATGGGAATAGATATAAAGGGTTTGTTAAAGATGATGCTGGAAAAGAATGCTTCTGACATGCACATCACGACGAATTCGCCGATCCATTTAAGAATTGACGAAAAGCTTTATCCGATCGGAAAGTCACCCTTAAACGCAGAGGAAACAAAGCAAGCTTCCTACGCCTTGTTAAGCCCGGAACAGATAAAGCAGTTTGAGAAAGACTGGGAGCTGGATTTTTCTTTCGAGGTTAAAAATGTGGCCCGATTCAGGGTTAACATCTTTTATCAGAGAGGATCGGTTGGTTGCGCAATAAGGCTTATTCCTTTTGATATTTTAAATTTCGAACAATGCGGGCTCCCTGTCGACATCGTAACGGAACTCTGTAATAAGCCAAAGGGGCTTGTATTGGTTACTGGAGCGACAGGAAGCGGAAAATCTACGACACTTGCCTCGATGGTAGACTATATAAATGACCACAGCCAGTGCCACATCGTAACCATCGAAGATCCTATAGAATTCGTGCACAAAAACAAAAAAGCCCTTGTGGAACAGCGAGAGGTCTACACGGATACGCATTCGTTCGGCGATTCCTTAAAACACGTCTTACGACAGGACCCCGACGTCATCCTGATCGGCGAGATGAGAGACCTGGAAACCATAGAAAGCGCTTTGATAATCGCTGAAACGGGGCATCTCGTTTTCGCCACCCTGCATACCTCTGACGCCGTGCAAACCGTCAACAGGGTTATTGACGTGTTTCCCGCCCACCAGCAGCAGCAGATAAAGACGCAACTTTCGTTCGTGCTCCTTGCCATAGTTTCGCAACAGTTATTGCCGAAGGCCGGGGAATCGGGCAGGGTACTTGCCACCGAAGTCCTCGTGGCAACACCTGCTGTAAGGAGCTTGATTCGCGAGAGCAAGGTTCACCAGATATATTCGGTCATACAAACTTCACAGAAAGACGGGATGAAAACGATGAACCAATCGCTGGCGGATCTCTACAACAAAGGCGCTGTAACCCCAGAGGTGTGTCTGCAGAAATCGACAAATCCCGATGAGCTTCGCAAACTAATCAGGAGAGAAGGATAGGGCATGCTTCCTTACAAACGTTTGGTAAAAAAACAACTGGGTGAGCTCTTAATAGAAAGAGGGGTTATTACAAGAGCGCAGCTTGAGAAAGCCCTCCAGGTCCAGAAGGAAAAGGGTGGGCTGATCGGACAGGTACTGGTTCTCTTGGGATTCACCAAGGAAGAAGAAATAGCCCAGGCCTTGACGGTTCAGTACGGTTTTCCTTATTTGCCCCTTGAAAATTACGAATTGACCAAAGAGGTCGTTCGGCTCGTACCGGAAAACGTAGCCCGGCAGTATTGCCTCATTACCGTGGATAAGATCGGAGACACGCTTACGATCGCCATGTCCAATCCCCTCAACATGAAAGCCGTAGAAGACATCGAGCTTTTAACCAACTGCAATGTTCAGATTTTTGTCAGCACAATGACCGACATCAATAACGCCCTCGATAAGCTCTATGGCAAAAAGCAAAAATAAAGATGAAAGAAAACACCTTATCGATAAAGGACAGAATCATGAAAGCCCTCTGCGAGAAAAAACTTCTCGTAGAAAATGACATCAAGAAAGCCCTTGAAATACAGAAAGAAAGAGGAGGAAAATTAATTGACATCCTGGTCAGTATGGGGGTCGTACCAAGAAAACAACTTGTTTCGGCCCTGAGCCAGGAACTGGGTATTCCGCCGATTGATCTTTCGCGCTACAAAATTTCGTCCGAGGTGATAAAGCTCATCCCGAAGAAAGTCGTGAAAAACTACCGCGTCATGCCCGTTTCAAAGATAGGCGTCTATTTGACGGTAGCAATAGCCGACCCGTTAAATGTATTCACAACAGATGACCTCGCAGCGATTACGGGTTGTAAAATAAGCGTTGTTATCGCAAGCGACAGGGATATTGACGAAGCTATAGCCGAGTACTACGAGGCCGGAGCGCACGAAGCCATTGAGAAGATTATCGGTGAAATAGAACCGCAAGGCGATATAGAAGTAATCGACGAGGTCGAGGATACCATGTCCTCTACCCAGCTTATAAAACTTATTCAGGATGCGCCGGTAGTAAAGATCACAAACATGCTGCTTGCAGAGGCGGTCAAGGCCAGGGCAAGCGATATTCTGATAGAGCCTTTGGAGGGTACGCTCCGCGTTAGATACAGGATCGACGGCGTATTAAAAGAATTCCAGCGTTCTCCCAAAAAGATACACCCGGCGCTTGTTTCCCGGCTAAAAGTCATATCAAATTTAAAAATTGCAGAAAGACGACTTCCACAAGACGGCCGCTTCAAAGCCAAAATACAAAACAGAGAAATCGATTTCAGGATTTCCGTTTTGCCCTCGCATAACGGAGAAAAGGTTGCCTTGAGGATATTAGATAAATCCCAGGCGACTCTCGACCTGGATAAACTGGGTTTTGAAAAGGAGCCGCTGGAAAGCATAAAGAAAGCCGCGATGAGACCGCACGGAATGATTCTTTCATGCGGTCCGACAGGATGCGGCAAAACTACGACGCTCTATTCAGTTCTTAAGTATGTGGATTCACCAAAAAAGAATATAATTACTGCCGAGGACCCCGTGGAATACCAGCTGGAAGGCATAAACCAGCTTACCGTAAAACCGGAGCTCAAGCTTACCTTTGCCAGCGCGCTTCGATCATTCTTGAGGCAGGATCCCGATATAATAATGGTTGGGGAGATAAGAGACTTTGAAACTGTTGACGTAGCCATAAAAGCAGCCCTTACGGGGCACCTGGTCTTAAGCACGCTCCATACGACGACCGCAAGCGGTTCCATCGTGCGATTGGTCAATATGGGGGTGGAGCCCTTTCTCATAACATCGAGTATGATTCTTGTCGCTGCCCAGAGGCTTGTGCGCAAGATTTGCGAAGCATGCAAAGAATCGTACAGGATTGATGAGGCAGTCGCAAAAAAACTTCAGCTTAATAATCCACGCGGCAAGAACGTTGCATACAAAGGAAAAGGGTGCAAGGCCTGTCAAAATACTGGCTACAAGGGAAGGGTGGGCCTCATTGAAGCACTTGAGCTCTCGGCCGACATTCGAGGCCTCATTCTTGAAAAAGCCCAGGAGCACAAGATAAGAGAACAGGCGCGCAGAGAGGGGATGAAGACATTAAGAGAAAACGGCATCAAGAAAGTGTTGAGTGGGGTTACGACCATCGAAGAAGTATTGCGCGTAACGGTAGGGGAGCAGGATATCGCCATAAAATAGATAATGAGGAATGATGCCAACGGAGAAAAAAACACTATCAGATAAATTACTGGATATTCTCAAAGAGAAGAAGCTCATAAGCGAGGATCAGCTTAAAAGGGTATTGGATATCCGTAAAAAAGCGGGCGGCAGCCTAGGAAAAATTTTAATAAAAGAAAATATTATAACGCACAAGGACCTGGTTATTTTTTTAAGTGAAGAACTCCACATTCCCCCCCTTGACTTGTCAAAATATAAAATCGATCCCAAGATAGCGAAGCTAGTTCCAGAAAAGATCGCCCTAAGGCATAATCTTATCCCCATATCAAAAATCGCAAATACCCTGACAATCGCCATGTCGGATCCGACAGACGTCTTAGCCATAGACGACGTAAAAACAATTCTCTCGCGTAACGCTGATAACATCGAGGTTATTATAGCCGCCGATAACGACATAAAAGATGCCCTGGGGAAAATATACGGGGCGCCGACGGAAGACATGGCTAAGATCGTAAAGGATGCAGGGACCGAGAGCGTGGAGGTTGTCGAAGAGGAAAAATTAGACGTCGGCGAAATCACCGAGGAAAGCCAAAAAGCCCCTATTGTAAAGATTGTCTCGCTGATACTGAACGAAGCCTTAAGAGGCAGGGCGAGTGACATTCATATCGAGCCGTGCGAAAAGGACCTCCGCGTGAGATACCGAATCGATGGTGCCCTACAGGAGGCATTGAGGCTACCCAAAAAGAACCAGAACGCGGTTATTGCAAGGCTCAAGATCATGTCCAAGTTAGATATAACAGAGACAAGGGTTCCTCAGGACGGGCGCTTCAGAATAAAATTAGGCCAGAAAGAGATAGATTTTAGAGTCAGTATTCTACCGATAGCATTTGGCAACAAAGTTGTTCTTCGAGCACTTGATAAGTCAAATTTGAGCATCGGACTGGAAAAGCTGGGATTTTTACGAGAACCTTTAAAAGCCTTTAAAAAAGCACTGGAGAGACCTTTCGGCATGATTTTATTAACGGGGCCGACCGGAAGCGGAAAATCAACCACACTTTACTCCATCGTTAACAATCTGAATACACCGAAGGTAAATATCGTGACAATAGAAGAACCTGTCGAGTATGAAGTCGAAGGGATAACCCAGATTCAGGTAAATCCGGATATAGGGTTGACGTTTGCCAGCGGACTAAGATCCATTCTAAGGCAGAACCCGGATATCATTATGATTGGTGAGATCAGAGACTTTGAAACCGCCGACATAGCCATCAAGGCATCCCTAACAGGCCAGCTTGTCTTGAGTACACTGCATACAAACGACGCGATAGGCGCTATAACAAGGCTTATTGACATGGGGGTTGAGCCGTTCCTCGTTTCGGCGAGTCTCGTTCTTACGGCAGCGCAAAGACTGTGCCGAAAAATATGCCCGCGATGCAAGGAGCCTATTGACATTCCCCGATCAGTGTTTGAGAGGATCGGCGGCGGCGTAGACATAGACAAACTTATGAAAAGAAGGCCCTTTTATCATGGTAAGGGGTGTCCGCGCTGCAACAATACCGGCTATCTTGGTCGCATGGGGCTTTTGGAAACACTGACCATAGACGACACGATAAGGGATATGATTATAAAAAGGGTTTCGAGCGACGAAATACGAAAATATGCCCTCTCGCAAGGCATGATGTTGTTAAGGGATAGCGCATTGGAAAATTTCGCTTCCGGTCAGACAACCTTGGAAGAGGTTTTAAGAATTACGACGGAGGATTAAGATTATGGCAAAATTTAAATACACGGTCAAAGATACCGCCGGAAAAACATTAAAAGGGACACTCGAGGCGGATTCCAGAAATACCGCCGTTCAATCTTTAAGAGAAAAGGGCTTTTTTATCATCTCGCTCGAAGAAGAAAAAAGTGCCGTATTTTCCCTCGGTATTTTTAAAGGCAAAAAAGGGCAGAGGGTAAAGATCGACGACCTTGTCATATTCTCCAGGCAGCTTGCCACCATGGTTGACGCAGGTATTCCGCTGGTTAATGCGCTGGATATTCTGGCTGAGCAGACCGAAAACATGTCGTTTAAACAGGTTGTTTCCAGGATCCGTGACGACGTAGAGACGGGTTCAAGCCTGTCCGAGGCGCTTTCAAAACACGCAGGGGTGTTTTCCGGCCTTTTTATAAATCTGGTAAAGGCAGGCGAATCCAGCGGTATGCTGGACGAAATTCTGGACAGGGTTGCGATGTATCTTGAAAAGACAAGTAGCCTACAGAGGAAAATAAAAGCGGCGCTTGTATATCCTGCAGCCGTGACCATTATGGCGATTGCAATAACTGTCTTTTTAATGATAAAAGTCGTTCCGGTATTTAAGGACATATATTCGGGTTTTGGGGCAACCTTGCCTCTACCTACGCAGATCATGATCAATGTAAGCGATTTTTTGAGGAAATATTTTTATATCACCATCATTTTTATGGCTGTAATTGGCTTTGCGATCAACAGGTATACTAAAACAGAAAACGGAAAGGTTAAAGTCGACAGCCTGAAACTTCACCTACCCATATTCGGGATATTGCTTCGAAAGGTAGCTGTGGGAAAGTTTACCAGAACCCTTTCAACCCTTATAAAAAGCGGGGTTCCCATCCTGAATTCGCTCGATATTGTAAGTAAAACCGCCGGAAATCGCATCATAGAAAAGGCGGTTGACAGGGTGGCCGCCAATGTCAGGGAAGGGGAGTCTATTGCCGATCCGCTGGCAAGAAGCGGTGTATTTCCGCCCATGGTGGTCAGGATGATTTCGGTGGGGGAGCAGACGGGGGAGCTCGAAAAGATGCTGTCAAAAATAGCGGATTTTTACGATGAACAGGTGGATGCGGCCGTAAGCGGATTAACGAGCCTTATCGAGCCGCTTATAATAGCTTTTTTAGGTATTGTTATAGGCGGTATAGTTATATGTATGTTCATGCCCATATTGCAGATTTCCCAGGTGATAAATACTTAAAATGGGCCTACCTTGACAATGCCGATTTTGTATGTTATACTTATATGGTATCCCAAAAATGCCTTTTGTGGGAAGAGAAAAGCTTAATCCCCGCAAGAGGCGTCTCTGGCCTAAAAGGGAAGAAAAGGGGGTGAGAAAAAGATGAAGAAAAGGGGTTTTACGCTGGTTGAAATTATGATAGTTGTTGCAATTATAGGTTTATTAGCGGCCATCGCCATTCCCAACTTCGTGAGAGCAAGGACACAGGCGCAAGAAAATGCCTGCATCGCCAATCTAAAACAGATTGACGGCGCAAAACAGGTATGGGCGCTTGATATCGGTAAATCCGACACGGACACACCCGCTTGGTCAGACTTGACTCCGAATTACATCAAGAGAACTCCAGCATGTCCGGTAGGCACAAGTACAGCATACACCATAGGTGCGGTAAGTGCCGATCCGACTTGCAGCGAGGGAGGAAACCACACGCTATAATCACAATTTCTAGCGCAGCAAAAAGCGGCATTTAAAAAGTGCCGCTTTTTTTGTATCCCCACTTCATCGTTAACTCATTTGATCACAGTAGAGAGAAGTATAATACTTTTTTTAATAATTTTCTCGGGTATCATTGTCTACAGTAATTCATTGGGCGGGGATTTTGTATGGGATGACGTAGCCTTTGTCATCTCGAACGATTTCATAAAAGACCTGCGCCTTTTGCCGCACTATTTTTTCTCAAAAGACGCGTTGGCTAAGGGTACCTTGGCCGGTGAAAATTACAGGCCGCTTCTTATATTGTCATACGCAGTGGACTATTTTTTCTGGAAACTGAATCCGCTCGGCTACCACCTCACGAATCTTTTTTTTCATATCGCAAACGCTATTTTGGTTTTTTATCTTGTTTTATTTATTACCGGGAAAAGAATTATAAGTATGCTTGCCTCGTTATTTTTTTTAACCCATCCCATTCAGACCGAATGCGTGGCGTGGATATCCGGAAGGGCGGACGTTTTGTTTTTGTTTTTCTATCTTGCAGCGTTCATCGCGTATATGGGTTACATAAAGCGAGGGCGGTTGCCTTTTTACATTACATCGCTTTTGCTATTTTCATGTTCGCTTTTTTCGAAAGAAATGGCCGCAAGCTTCCCGTTTCTGATAATCCTGTACGATATTTTTTACGGCAGGAAAGAAAAGATTAGCGTAAGGGCGCTGCGGTATTTTACCTTTTTCCTGATTCTTGCGTCATACGTAATTCTGCGTTTTAATATTATAGGTAAACTCGCGCAATGCGATTATTGGACCGGGGATGCGTATACGACCTTTCTTACGATGGCGCGTGGCATAGTTTATTATATCAGATTGCTTGTTTACCCCGTAGGTTTGTGCGCCGATTACGTCATGTTTCCTGCCTCATATTCAATAAAAGAGCCGGCGGTATTTCTTTCGATTATCGCAATTATTCTGTTAATTGCAACCGCTATAAAGCTGGCAAAGAAGAAAAAACTCGTAGCATTTTGTGTTTTTTGGTTTTTTATAGCCCTTGCCCCAGCCGCAAACATTATACCAATCCAGATATTGATAGCCGAAAGATTTTTATACCTGCCGTCGGTCGGTTATTTTATCATAATCGCGGCGCTTATCGTGAAGTTCTTCGATAAAATTAAAAAGTTGCGTATCTTCAGGTATTCATTAACATGTTTTTCGGTTTTTCTCGTTTTTGTTTTTTCATATCTTACAATGGAAAGAAACACCACCTGGTCAAACGATATTGCGTTTTCTAAAGGCGTCCTGGAGAAATACCCCGATAATTACCGGGCGCACCTTAATCTCTCGGTCGCTTATTATAATGCTGGCGACAAAGAAAAATCCTTCGAGGAGGCAAGGGAGGCACTTCGGGTTTCTCCCGATGAGAACCCCTCGGCAAGAAGGATGATAGCGCTATACCACATACACAACGAGCGTCTCGAGGAGGCAATCAAACAATACAGAGAGATTTTAAAAAACGACCCGCAGTATATCCCGACATATACGGCCCTGGCTATCGTTTATCAGCGGCAGGAAAAATACGACTTGGCGTATAACGAGTACAAAAAGGGCCTCGCCCTTAACCCGGATTCCATTGGCATAAAGATTTCCGTCGCTACGCTTGATTTGCTTAAGGGGGATGTTGATTCCGGTATTGTGCGGCTAAACGAAATTTTAAAAGAACCCCCGCCACATCATGCAAGATCAGCTTATGCAGCTGCTGGACTTAGATTGGGAGATTTATATTTCGGAAAAGGAGATAACGAAAAAGCAGTTGGAGTCTGGCAGCGGGTTTCGGAGGACTTTAATGATCAGATATGGTTTAATGAGATTTCAAAATTTCTCGTTGGCGAAATAACGCTGCAAGATCTCCTTCGGAAGACAGAGTCGTGGCAGCCGGAATTTAAAGTAATATGTTATTATTACGTCGGGATAAAAAAAGAGATGGACAAGGATGCCAAGAGCGCCAAGGCATATTATCAGAAATCCATCGATGTCCCCGTGCAAACGCTCGAACAAATAAAGGTGCTCGCTGCAAACCGTTTAGAAAAAATGAAAAAAAATTCCGGGATAAAAGAAGAATAGAGAAGTAATATGCTGGAGAAAAAGAAAATAGTCGTTGTTATGCCGGCTTATAACGCCGAAAAAACGCTCAAAAAAACTTATGACGAAATCCCCAAGGATATTGTTGATGAGATACTTTTGACAGATGATTACTCAAGCGATCGGACGGTTGAAATCGCAAGAAAAATGGGAATTGACATCTTCGTGCATGAAAGAAATAAGGGATACGGCGCAAACCAAAAAACCTGTTACAGGGAGGCGCTTAAGAAAGGTGCGGATGTAATCGTAATGCTTCACCCCGATTATCAGTATCCTCCCAAATTAATAACTGCCATGGCAGGTCTTATAACTTCTGGTATGTTCGATATAGTGCTGGGTTCCAGAATTTTAGGCGGTATGGCGCTTAAGGGCGGGATGCCCCTCTATAAATATATTTTTAACAGGTTTTTAACCCTTGTAGAAAATATTTTACTCGGCCAGAAGCTTTCGGAATATCATACGGGTTACAGAGCGTTTTCGAAAGAGGTTTTATTAAACCTTCCGATAGTAGAAAATTCCGATGATTTTGTTTTTGACAACCAGATGCTCGTTCAAGCAATATATTTCGGCTACAGAATCGGCGAGATCACCGCCCCATCGCAATATACGAGCGAGTCTTCGTCCATAGGATTCAAAAGAAGCGTAATTTACGGCCTCAACGTATTGATGTCCTCGGCAAAGTTCGTACTCCAAAAGCTAAGGCTTGGCAGGTTTTCGATTTTTAACAAAAACGGCAGGAAACTTTTCACACCTTAAAAGTTTGCGCCCTTGACAAACCTACCCGCATATGCTACTCTTATGATAAAATTAGACTTTATATAATACTATTATAATGAAGCCCCGACCTTCAAAAAAGATATCACGCGTAGGTCTTGATATCGGCACGAGATGCATCAAGATAGTAGAGATATCGTCGGAGGCGAGCCGCGAGAAGCTTGTGAAGTTCGATTCCGCCGAGATCGAATTCCCGCCAACCCAAACCAAGGCCGGCAAGACGCTCAAGGCACTTCTGGAACGTTTCCGCCCGTCCACAAAAGACATTAATATTTCTCTTTCAGCCCCTTCGGCTATCGTGAGGTTCATCGAGATGCCAAAGATGAAAGCAGAAGACCTCAAAAATTCCCTGCGTTTCGAAGCGGAAAAGTACATACCTTTCAACATCAACGACGTAAACATTGACGCGCTCATATTGGAAAGTGCCACCGGAGGAAAAAGCCAGATGAGGGTTCTTTTGGCCGCCGCAAAAAAACAGGATATCAATTCCAGAATCGACATGTTGAAAGAAATCGGGTTTTTCGTTCCCGTCATCGATATCGATAGCTTTGCCTGTTTTAATGCGTTCTGCAATTCCTTTGAAAGCCTGGACGAATCCAAAAGCACCGCGCTCTTAAACATCGGCTATACGCAAACCAATGTTGTCATATCAAGAGGGGATAAGCCCTTTTTTACCAGGGACATATTGATCGGAGGCAAGGATGTGGGTAAGGCCATTTCAAAGATACTCCAGGTAGATGAAAAAGAATCCGACACGCTGATATTTGACCCCAAAGATAAGATCTTACAGGTTTTCGAGGCGACGAAACCGGTTTTAAGCGATCTAGCCAACGAACTCAGGTTATCTTTCGGATATTACGAAAACCAGTACGGAAAGGGGCTTAATGAAATTTACGTCTCCGGCGGTGTAACGCGCCTGGAAGGCATTTTGAATTATTTTGAAGAAAGTTTCGGAATGAAACCGATATTGTGGAATCCATTTTCAAGAATTGAGATCGGCCCGGATGTGGATCCGAAGTCCCTTCAAACCATTCAATCCCAATTTGCCGTTTCTTGTGGATTGGCGATCAGGAAATAAATGATAGAATTAAACCTGCTCCCCGAGGAGCTGAAAAAAAAGAAAAGGAAGATCGAGTTACCGGAAATACCGATCATCCCCATCGTTATTTGGGTGGTCGCGGGCATGGTGGCAATCCAGCTCATCTTGGGCGGGCTTATATACGTAAGTAAGAGCCAGCTTACCCGGTTAGGAAAAGAGTGGGAAAGCCTTGCGCCAAAAAAATCGGAACTTGACGAAATCAAGAAAAATATAGCCGACATTGATAAAAAAGGGCAGGCCATAGACGAGCTGATCGTGCGACGACTCAGATGGTCGGGTCTTTTAAACGAGATAAGCGATAGTCTAACGGCCAATATCTGGCTGCGCGAATTTTTCTACAGCGAGCGGAATGTAACAGAAACAGTAAAAGGCCCTAAAGGCTTGGCCGGCAGAAAACCAACGGCCAAAAAAACAGCAACAACCAGGGCAGTTAAAGTACGCACCCTTACCTTGTCAGGCTATGCCCTGGGTAAGGGCGGGGACGCAACAGACTACATAACCCGTTTCGTAGAGTCATTAAAAGATAATAAGGGCTTCGCAAAACACTTTGCGGAAATCGGGCAAGGCCCCATAAAAAAGGCGATCGTAGAGGGCCAGGAAGTTATGAGTTTTGCTGTAATCTGCAAGTTCAATCCGGAAAAGAAGGGTAGATAGATGGCGGGAATAACAAGCATTTTTAAAAACATGCCGCAACTTGAATTGGATGAATCGAAGAAAAAGATTCTCCTTTTTTACGGCGTGGGGCTTTTAGTCTTGTTTGCCGTGTACATTTTTGTCTTTCTAAGCCCCAGCATTGCAAGGCTCTTCAGCCTTATACCAGAGGTAAGGGTATTAAGAATGGAAATGAAAGCGGTTTACGACGATTTGGGGTTTGAAGCCAAGCTTAAAGAGAGATCGAAAACCCTGCAGGATAAATTAGGTGGCTATGAAGAAAAGCTTTCGCGCGAAAAGGAACTGCCGATACTTTTCGGAAATATTTCGAAAATGGCAAGAAGCTCGCGCGTAAAAATTTTGAGCATAACGCCGCTTGAAGTAAGAAAAAGAGAAACAAATGACAAAAAAGAAAGTGTATACGAGGAACTGCCCATCGCGATAAGCGCCCAGAGCGGGTATCATGAATTGGGCGAGTTCATAAGCAAGATGGAAAATGACAAGCGATACTTGCAGGTTTCGGACATAAAAATAAAGTCAAATACCGCCAATCCCAGAAAGCACGATATAAATTTTGTGGTGTACGCATATACATTTAAAAGCGGCGAGTAACACTATGCGAAAGTTTGTAGTAATGTTTTTACTTTTATTTGCATTTACTCTTACGACATACCTAAGTGAGGCTAGCCCATACGACAGTCACAGCAAACGCGATCCGTTTGTACCGCTTGTAGGAACTCATGCGAGAGCCTCAGGGTCCCTTGAAGACGTCATGAGCATAGAGGATGTGGATTTACAGGGTATAGCAAACGACTCCGCCGGTAGCAGGGTCGCCATAATTAACGGAGAAATGATAAGAGAAGCTCAGACTATAGGCCGCGTTACCGTTAAAAATATTTCAAAAAATACCGTTTTATTATTAATAGATGAGGATGAATACAAGCTTAATATTTATGAGGAGAAATACTAGCATAAGGGGGATGTGATGAGCAGAAAAAAATTATGCCTGATCCTGGCTTTCCTTGCATTATTCACTTTTACTAAGTGCGTCTATTCACAGGAAATCACGCCATCGGTAGATTTGGCAAGCGACAAAGCACCCAAAAATATGGAGGATGTTGTATATGTCAAGCCTGGGCATGTTACGGTAAATTTCAAAGACGCTGACATAAGTGCGGTTCTTAATTACCTCTCAGAAGTGAGCGGGGTCGACATAGTCACGGCCCCTGACGTGACAGGTACGGTAACGTTGAAGCTGACGGATAAACCATGGGACGTGGCACTCGATATAATCGTGAAGAATTATGGCTATGCGTACGAGCGCGAAGGCGACATAATAAGGGTTGTCACAATAGATAGCCTGAAGAAAGCCGAGCTATCCACGGAGGTCATAGAATTAAATTACACCAACGCCGAAGTAGCGCACGATGCCGTGAAGGAGATGCTGACCGACCGCGGTAAAATAACTTACGATACGCGAACCAACTCACTTCTCGTAACGGATCTCCCGACCAATACCTACAGGATAAAACGGGTGGTTGAGAGATTAGACAGGAAAACACCCCAGGTCATGATAGAGGCGCGAATATTCGAGACACTCTTGGAAAAAGATGAAAAAATGGGCATTGACTGGACGATGAGGATAGCGGCGATAGGCGCAAAACGGCCAACGACGATACCGTTTGCAAATTGGGGGACTCGCGATATAGTTGCACACACCCTGGAACGATTTTATCCGTTTGGGCAGACTGGCAGCGCTGGCGGGACAATAGACGCCGCCGGCAATTATGTAACAACAACAGGCGTAACCGACTTTCCACTCGCATCGACAATGGATGGGACCGTTGCCTTTCCTTTTGTCGGCACCGATCAGTTTACTTATGGCGCTCTCGATTTTTCGCAATTTCAGGCAGTGCTTGAACTTTTGAAACAGAGGCGCAGAACCGAAATTATATCGAACCCGAGAATTACAACATTGAATAATCAAGAGGCAAAAATCCTTGTCGGAAGAGTCTACAATTTCCCGACTTTTGACCAGACCGAAGAGACCGGCAGATGGGTAATAAGCGGGTATGAAGCCAAAGAGCTCGGTATCAGGCTCCTTGTAACGCCGCACGTTAACAAAAATAGGGAGATTGTAGTGGAACTCAAGCCGGAAATCAGCAACTATTTAGGAGTGGAGAAAATAAGCGAGGAGCTCAGCGCCCCTCTCTGGTCGACAAGGGTAGCGGATACGCAGGTCATGGTAAAGGACGGCGATACAATTTTTATAGGCGGCCTTATAAACGACAATACTATCAATATAGTGAAAAAGGTGCCGCTTCTTGGAGATCTTTTCGGTGATATACCATTTATAGGAGGGCTTGTAAAGCATGAGGGGGTTGACAATGAAAAGACCGAACTTATTTTCTTCATAACAGTCCACATTGTAAAAGACCTGCGGGAAATAAATCGCCTTGCAACGCGTAACGTATCAGAAGTAAAGTTGCCCGGAGAAATTATTGGCGAGAAGTCTGAAGGGGCGGTTGTTTACGAAAAAGAGGTATTTGTGGAGCTCCCCGGTGATACCAGGGCGAAGACCCCGAAGGCGAAACCTAAGCCGTTATTTGATTTTCGAAAGAAGAAAAAACAGTAAGGATATTATTGAGATGAAGCAAATTCTGATAAACGTCGAACCCTATGAGAAGAGGGTTGCAATTACCCAGAGGGGCGAGCTCGAAGAATTTCATATCGAGAGAGCCGGTCAACCACGCCTGGCCGGTAACATCTATAAGGGTGTGATAGAATCCGTTGTTCCCGGAATAGGCGCGCTCTTTGTTAATATCGGGACAGGAAAAAACGGTTTTTTGTATATTTACGAAAGAGAAGGTAAAACCGTTCAGACGCTGCTCGATGAAGAGATAGTTATCGAAAAGAGGGCCGAACAAAAAAAAAGCCCGCTCGAACGCCTGAAAAAGGGCCAGGAACTCCTCGTCCAGATCGTAAAGGAACCGATCGGAACAAAAGGACCCTTGCTCACAACCGATATTAGCCTGCCGGGAAAATACTTGGTGCTCATGCCCTTTAACGAAACGGTCGGAATCTCAAAGCGCATAGCAGGCCGCGAGGACCGATCGAGGCTTAAGGAAACCCTTCGGAAAATTGATTTACCAAAAGGCATCGGTTGTATCGCAAGGACTCAAAGCGTCGGGGTAAAACCAAGACAACTCAGGCTCGAGTTCCGGTATCTTGCGAATTTGTGGGTACGCATCCAGCGCCGCGCCGAGCAACAAAAAGCCCCGACTTTGATTTATGAGGAATACGACCTGCCGCTACGTATCATAAGGGACTATCTCGACGAGAATGTGGAAAAAATCCTGGTTGATTCAAAAGATGAATACAGGAAAATTTCCCGATTTGCAAGCACCATACACCTTGCGTTGAACAGAAAGATTTTTTATTATAAGGGAAAAACTCCCCTCTATGAAAGATACGGCATCGAAGACCGCATAGAAGGGATATTTCACAGGAAGGTGTTTTTAAAAAGCGGGGCATCCATCATTATCGAACAGACAGAAGGCCTCGTGGCCATAGACGTAAACACGGGAAAGTATAAAGGCAAGACAAAGCCTGAAGAAACGGCTTTCAAAACAAACATGGAGGCAGCCCCCGAGATTGCCAGGCAGGTAATGTTAAGAGACATAGGCGGGATTATAGTAATAGATTTTATAGATATGAACGAAAGAACGCATCGAAAACAGGTATACACAACACTCGAGGCTGCATTTAAACGGGATAAGGCAAAAATAAATATTGTAACTATCTCACCGATTGGCCTCGTCGAAATGACGCGCCAAAGAGTGAGAAAGAGCCTCGAGAGCGTATCGTTCAGGGAATGCCCCTATTGCAACGGCATGGGGCGTGTAAAAACACCTGCTACAATCGCAATCGCAGCCGTTCGCAAGCTCCAGCGTCTTGCGAGAGAAAGGAGACCGCGAGAAATTATCCTAACGGCGCATCCGGATGTAGCGGATTATCTCACGGCCTCTTTTAGGGACATGTTCCATTTCCTGGAACGCAAATTCAGAAAGAAGATAACGATAAAGACCAACTCGACGCTTCACGTAGAGGATGTGTATTTTGAGTAACCCCCTTAAAAAAGAAAACGGTATTACCCTGGTTGAAGTACTCTTTTCGGCCGTAATTCTTGCCATGGTCATAACGGGCATCCTTTTTATATTTGTTCAAACGCTTGATATGTCAAAAAGAATCGACCATGAATATACAGCGACGAATCTTGCCACGGCAAGAATGGAAAGAGCAAGAACCGTTATAGAATCAAGCGGGTTTGATTATTTAACCGATTTACGCGAAACCGATACAATAATAGACGAGACCGGCGGCCAAAACCCCAACGGCGAGTTTAACCGTTCGACAACGGTAACCCCGCTCGATACAAACCGCACGCAATTTGAAGTCGTAGTCATCTACAAATACAGGGGTAACTGGAAAGACAATGCTTCCGTAACTCTTACTACAATTTTTTCGACCATCCAATAATACTATGAAACGAAAAAAATATCATAAGAAAGGCATGACGCTGATCGAGCTTATGGTGTCGGTTCTTCTGGGCGCCATCTTGATCGGCATTGTCTTAAGCGCGTGGTATTTCGCCTATAAAAACTGGGCGCTTGACAGAATAAGAACAAAGAACAGAGTTGACCTTCAAGTCGCCATGGAACGGATCAAGGGAGAACTCAGGCTTTCAAGCACTACATACCTAAGTCTTTACAAGCCCGCAGGTGAAACCGAATACACCGCCATAAGTTTTCCGATGGCACCCCCTGACGCAAACGGCTTTTTTGATTTAGACGCAGATGGACTCATCAACTGGGACAAGAGCGTCATATACCACGTTTACGATAACCCGTCGACAGGATACAGGGAGCTTCGAAGAACAGAGTTTACTGCCAACCACGACGTATTAGTCGATGATGCCCAAAGAGAGACGCAGCTTGCCAACGTCGTCGCAAGCGGAGACGGTTCGGGAGGGCCCAACGCAGCTAACGCAACTATTCCACCTAAGGTTATAGTCGAGAAGCTCACAAGTTTTATTATAAATCCGAAGGCGCAGGAATTTGACGGGTACAGCGATCCTGTCAAAAGAAGCGACAACGTGACGTTCGGTAGCATCAGGCTTACATCGGGAAATCATGATTTCACGTTCGAGGTAACCGGACAAAATGCCGATTCGTCGGGATATGAATTAGGTATAGACACGCTTTCGATTGCGCCGAGCGGCTGCCAGCAGGAAATGGAAGTTTACGCGCCGCAAGCCTCAAGCGGTGACGGCAGCGCAAAAGTTGGTCCCGATTTACTTTGGAGCGGAAATAATTTCCGGGAATACAACTCTGACGCAATCGGTGACTATGTTAACTTTAGGCTATATTATGACACCTGGCTTGAAGCCAATTTCGACAACTCAGTCAGAAACAATACGATTCTGGCAGGCGATGATTTATCTGTGAAATTGCCGGATCCCGAGGAGGGAAATGAGATCGTGTGGACGGCAGAGGTTGAAGCCGGTAGCGTAAACGGCGATGCCGTAAAAGCGGATTTTGCTACTGCGCTCTCCGGAGTAACCGTAAGAAATCTTATTTTCTCCGATAATATCGATTCAGGCGGAGATTTACTGAGGATCAAGTTTGAGTCGCATTCAGCTCAAACCTTGACAATTAATGCCGCATATTTTGATGAAAGAGCGGGCAACGAAGATTGCGTGAATCCTCCGGTAATCACAACACCAGGTACAACGCGGATACAACTTTATTTTACTGATGCCCTAGGCGGGATTTCGCCGGGAATAACGATTGCCGCAGGTGGCACTGCATATTCGAATTGGGCGATTTTTCCGATTGATTCTTCAAAAAATTACTTTGTGACCTTCTATATGTCAGGAACCTCATATACAAGCTACTGGGCCGGAACCCAGCCCGCTGACACAAATTCATATTTGATGGGCGGCGATCATGCCGCACAGGCTAGGTGGTCTGATCCGCTCGATTATCTCGGACATGAAGTTTTGCCTCCGTTCGCCGACGAAAAGTACACTTCATCCGCGAATATTTATGCGCAGGCCTCGCTTGAGGTTTGGTTGCAAAGCGGTAGTGTTACGACACAGATTTATGATACGAAAATAGCGAATCCGGGTTATGATTCCATGAATTGGTCGAGCTTTGGATCTGTTTCGGTCTACGGCCGTTCAAGCGATGACCCGCTTATGGGTGTGGCAGCGTGGACTGTCGGGTCTGTAGCCGGTACAGGAAGATATGCGCAGGCCAAAGCAGAGCTTTCCACAACGCCGTATTGGACATGTATCGATCATCCGAGCGTAAACGTCACAGACGAGAACTATAAAAATAACGGTGTCATAAACTGCACGCAACCGGCATGCGGGAAGTATCTGATTCCGGGCGTTAGCGCGCCCTGGGTCGATAATATTAAAGTCACCTGGCCGGGCGAGACAAAGATGTGTGACATAAGCGGTTATTTTGCGCAAGATGCGGACTACGGAATTATAAAACTTCTTGTAGATGGAAATGATCTAATGAAGGGTATCGAGTTTGATGTAACCGTTTACGAAGATTTTCAAGGCTTAGACTACAAAACCGGCATGAAAACCGAGGTCGAGCCGAGGAATACCGGAAAATGATTAAGAATACCAAAGGCGCAATATTTATAACCGTTATAGTTATTTCCATGCTTATGGTTTTGATAGGTGTAAGTGCCTCAAATATGTTACTGCAGGATGTCCACATGGTCCGGCACCTGAAAAAATCCACGACGGCACAGTATATTGCCGAAGCGGGTATAAACGACGGCCTGGCAACATTAGTGCAAAACGGTTTTATGGCCAAAGACACATATTTTCCTTTAGTGGATAATACCTTTGGCGGGGGCGGTTATAACGTTACGGTGACCGAATCCGGTGGCAGGGTGCTTCTGACGTCGGTTGGCGCTTTCGATGGCATTTCGCGGACAGTGGCGGTGGAAGTGAAAGACAATACTGCCACGGCACTTTTTTATATGATGGCAGCCGGCACTGATTTAAGGCTCAGGGCATTTTTCCTGGGTCTTGCGGATGTTAATGGCGATCTTCACGCGAATAACGATGTAAGACTAAGGGCCCAGGCAATCGCGCTTATTGACGTAGACCCCTGTGGCTACGGGTGTTGCGATGGGAGCGTCTCAGCCGTTAACAGGGTATTTCAATCAACAGGATGGGGGGGCAGTATACAGATTGCGGGAAGCGTAACCCAGGGCTCTGACGTTGGGGTTGACGTTGCGCCGGTATTATTTCCCCAATTCAACTACGCCTACTATCAAACCCAAGCAATAGCCAGCGGCGATTATTATAACGGGGATACCACCTTCGGTTCAGTTGGCACTACGACCAACCTCACCCCCGGAAACGGCATAGTGTATGTTAACGGCACCGCTACTTTACAGGGGACTGTAAACTTGAACGGAGGTATTGTCGCGGATAAGATCCTTATCCGCGGCCGGTTAAACCAGATAAAAACAGGTAATAAAAATGTTGTTATCGCAAAAGGAAGTGATGACGGAAGCACTCAGGGTGATATATATATATATTACCGGCTGGAAGTCGAGGAGGCCGTTGTTTATGCGGTGCGGGATTTCCGTGTTGTCGCGGCTTTTTCGCGCGTTACCGTTACGGGTTCTCTTTTGGCCGCGAGAAACATAAGAATCTGGGATTTACTAAGCCATATAACTTATAACCACAAACTTTTAAGTCCCGACGGATTGCTTGGCCCGGGTGGCGAAGAAGAGCCGTTCAGGGTGGTAAGCTGGAATAGATGACCAAATAGGGAGAGGTCGCTGAAAAACTCCTAAAATTCTACAGCGACCTCTGATTACGCAGATTTTAGAAAAGATTACATAGATTTTCTCGACGATAAATTTAATCTGTGTAATCTATTTTAATCTTTTAATCAGAGATTGCTGTTTTATTAAGACTTTTTCAGCAATCTCAGGGATTTTTCTTGACAAATCGCGCATTTATGATAAATTAGCCCCCACACCAATGATTATTGGTGTAGAGAGGGTTGGAGGTTATATATATGTATGTCGTGCTCAAAGCAGGGGGCAAGCAATACAAATTAGAGAAGAACGACGAATTCCTTATAAACAGGATTTCCGGCAAGGAATCCAGCGTTATAAAGTTTAAGAACGTCCTCTTGGTAAAAGAGAAAAGCAGCTACCACATAGGGAAGCCATACCTAAAAGACGCCTATGTTACGTGTGAGATTTTGTCGCATCCCCGTGCCAGGAAAGTAGTTGCGTTTAAATATAAAAGACGAAAAAGCCATAAGGCGAAAATAGGGCACAGGCAGGATTTAACAAAACTGAAGGTTAAGGAAATAAAAATATAAGAGGGGCTATAAATGGCGCATAAAAAGGGATTGGGAAGTTCAAGGAACGGAAGAGATTCCAACTCGCAGAGATTAGGTGTAAAACGTTTCGGCGGCCAACTTGTGAGAGCAGGTAGCATTATAGTAAGGCAGCACGGCACACCCTTTAAGCCGGGCATGAATGTGGGTATCGGCAGGGACGATACGCTTTTCGCCAAAATAGACGGCATTGTAAATTTTTCCTACTCAAGAATCGTAAGTATCTTACCAAAATGAAATGAGACCATGACTTACACGAGTATTAGTCGAGGTAAGCCATAAGGTCGAATTTCATCCCGAGGGCATAAGGCGCCCGAGGGATCTCAAAACTGAGATTGCTTCGGCGTCTATGACGCCTCGCAATGACACAAAAATGGGCAAATGCTTATCGACCAAGCAAAAATCCACGTCACGGCGGGCGACGGAGGAAACGGATGCACAAGTTTCTACCGTGACAGGCGCGTCCGCAAGGGCAAGCCTAACGGTGGCGACGGCGGCGACGGCGGGAACGTAATATTCAAAGTCGATAAGAACATTCACACACTTTTAGATTTCCAATACAAGAGGCATTTCAAGGCAGGTCGCGGGGGCCACGGCGGCTCAAATAATAAGAAGGGAGAGCGTGGCGAGAATTCATACATTCGGATCCCGGCCGGAACCGTAATTACGGACGCGACGACCGAGCTTGTCATCAGGGACATGGCGCATGACGGCGAAGAAGTTATAGCTGCCGTCGGCGGAAAATACGGAAAGGGAAATACCCGAAAGAGGGATGCCACGCCAGGCGAGAAGGGCGAGGAAAAAGAGCTCTTCTTGGAATTGAAGCTGATAGCCGATGTGGGCATTATCGGCTACCCAAACGTCGGTAAATCCACGCTTATTTCGCGGATATCAAGCGCAAAATCAAAAATTGCCGATTATCCGTTTACAACAAAAGCACCCTCACTCGGCATCGTCAGGATGTATGAGGGGGATTTAACGTTTGCGGACATGCCCGGCCTTATCGAGGGCGCCCATAGCGGGAGGGGCCTCGGAGATAAATTTTTGCGCCACATAGAAAGAACAAAGATCTTGCTGCACATGGTGGACACCGCGGCTCTGGAAGGAAGAGACCCGTACAACGATTATTTGTCGATTAATAAGGAACTTTCTCTCTACGGCGCTCACCTTGAGAAAAAAGCCCAGATAGTTGCATGCAACAAGATGGATCTGGTGGACTCAAAGGGCAATTTAGACATATTCAGGAAGAAGATCGATAAAAAAATATTCCCTATTTCCGCCGTTACAGGCGAGGGAATTAAAGAATTATTGAATGAGATATGGAGGATTTCGACTGAAAGATGAAGTATAAAAAAATCGTAATAAAAATCGGAACGAGCGTCCTGACGAAGGGAGACGGCACGATAGATGAAGGAATTATAACAAGTATCGCTTCTCAGGTTTCACAACTTAAGGACAAAGGCGCGAAAGTTATGCTTGTTTCATCAGGTGCAATCGGAGCCGGCAGAGGCATTTTAAAATTAAGAGGCAATTCATTATCGGATTTACAGGCAATGGCTTCTGTGGGACAGAATGAACTAATGCATCTTTATAACGAAGCTTTTAAAAAAGGAAATTATTTAACAGGTCAAATTCTTTTAACGCAGGAAGATTTTAACGACAGGCGCCGGTATCTCAATATAAAATATACGATCGATGCGCTTCTTTCTGAAAACATTATTCCAATAGTTAACGAGAATGACACGGTTTCTACCGAAGAAATCAAGTGCGGTGATAACGACAGGCTTTCAAGCCTCGTCGCAGACTTATCCGAAGCCGATTGTTTAATCATGTTGACGGATGTACTCGGCCTTCTTGATAAGAATGGTAGAATAAAAAAGTATGTGGAAGAGATTACCAAAGACATCGAAAAGCTTGTAGATAAGAAATTATTGTCTTTTACAAAGGGCGGTATGGTTACGAAGATCGAAGCCGCAAAGAGGGCCATGCAATCCGGAATAGATTGTTTTATAGCCAAAGGCACAAAAGAAAATATCATATTAGATTTATTAGAAGGCAAAGCTACATACACCTACTTCAAGGCAATGCCCGTTAAGAAAAAGGCGAAGAAAAGATGGATTGCTTATTCCTCTAAGGTTAAGGGCAGGATAATCGTCGATGAAGGCGCAAAAAAAGCCCTTGTCGCCAAGAGCAAGAGTTTGCTTGCTTCGGGTATTTCGGGTATCGCGGGGAAAGACGGAAGCTTTAAGGCCGGCGATGTAGTGGGGATATCGGATTCCAAGAAAAAGGAATTCGCCAGGGGGCTTACAAACTACTCGTCAAAAGAAATAGAGAGAATAAAAGGACTAAAGACAGGTGAAATCGAATCGGTTCTGGGATATAAAGACCACGATGAGGTTGTGCACAGGGATAATCTCGTGATCCTATGAATAGGAAGCGCAAAATGGAGTTGAAAAAAGAGGTTAAAAATATTGCCGTAGCCGCGAAAGAGGCTTCAAGAACGCTGGGATTGTTGAGGAGCGACCTCAAAAATGCAATTTTAAAAGGCATGGCAGATGCCCTTGTAAAATCAAAATCCTATATCACAAAAGCGAATGAAAAGGATTTAAGGAAAGCCAAAAGAGATAAGCTCCCCGATGCGTTAATCGACAGGCTGCGGTTAACCGATAAAAGAATAAGCGGCATGGTAAGCTCCATTCTTGGCGTCGCGAAACTTAAGGATCCGGTAGGAGTTGTAGAAAAAATGACAAAAAGGCCAAACGGACTTCTGATAAAGAAAATGAAGGTCCCCATCGGAACAATCTGCGTCATATACGAATCCAGGCCGAATGTAACCGCTGATTGCATGGCCTTGTCTTTAAAATCGGGCAACAGCCTGATATTGCGGGGCGGAAAGGAAGCAATAAATTCCAATATTGCCATATTTGACGTGCTCAGCAAGGCAGCCACAAGAAAAGGCCTTCCTCGAAATGCGCTCAACATGATTAAAGTAACAGACAGAAAGGCAGTAGGTGTTCTCTTGGGATTAGACGGCATAATAGATTTGATCATACCAAGAGGCGGGGAGTCACTGATAAAAGAGGTAACAAAGAAATCGAGAATACCGGTAATCAAGCATTACAAGGGTGTTTGCCACGTCTATGTCGATGAAAAAGCCGATCTCTCCACCGCCGAGTCGATTGCATACAACGCCAAGGTCCAGAGGCCGGGTGTCTGCAATGCAATGGAAACGCTTCTTGTCCACAGAAGCGTTGCGGCGCGCTTTCTCCCTTCGATGGCAAAAAAGCTTAAAACCGCGGGTGTCGAAATGAGGGGTTGTCCTTTCACGCGGAAGATTTTACGAAAAATGAATATCGCGACTGCCAAAGAATCTGACTGGCATGCAGAATATCTAGACCTGATACTATCGGTAAAGGTAGTCAAAAGTCTCGAAGAAGCAATCGATCATATAACCCGATATGGAACAGCGCATTCTGACGCCATTGTCACAAAAGATTACAAGAATGCCATGGAATTCCTGGAGAGGGTAGACTCGAGCGCCGTTTACGTGAATGCCTCGACAAGGTTTACTGATGGATACGAATTCGGCAAGGGAGCCGAAATAGGAATAAGTACAGATAAGTTACACGCCCGTGGCCCGATGGGGCTCGAGGAACTAACGACATATAAATACGTCATATTTGGCAATGGGCAAATTCGCAAATAAACGAATCGGTATATTAGGCGGCACATTTAACCCCGTACACAACGGCCACATACACATAGCACGCGAGACACTTAAAAAGTTACGCCTGGACAAAATCATATTTATCCCGACCGCTATCCCACCGCATAAAAAAATACGCGGAAACGCAACGAATACTGACAGGCTCCGCATGCTCGATCTAGCCACGGCCAACAAGAAAAGATTTGTGGTTTCCCAGTATGAATTGCGCCAGAAGGGCAAGTCTTACTCAATAAAAACTGCCAAATCCTTGAAAAAAAAATATGGAAAAAAAACAGAACTTTTTTTCCTCATAGGATCGGATTCACTCGCCGGATTAAAGAAATGGAAAAAAATTGCGAAACTTACAGCACTCTTACGGTTTGTTGTTGTGCCGAGGCCCGGGTTTAAAACGGAAACTCGTTTTTCGAGCGTCTTGAGATTGGATATCCCAAAAAAAGACATATCGTCGACGGAAATCAGGCTTCTTGTGCGAAAGGGTAAGTGCCTCGCGCATCTAGTTCCGAAAAGCGTGCGTAAATACATTAAAACAAAAAAACTCTATGTTAAATAACGCATTTTACCTTTCAAACTTGAAATTAACTCGAGATTATGATACACTTATGGCAAATTTACCCCACACCAATTGTGTATTTGAACCGTGTAGTAATTGGTCGAGGGGGTTAAAAAGGAGGTGCTGTAATGGCAGAAATGGAATTTTTTGATGTAAAAACAAAGAAGAAATTCAAAGCGTCTGACTTCAGAATTGAGGAACGAAAAGGGAGATTTTTCGCAGTAACCAAATCCCTGACCGGCGACTACGAATGCTGGAAGGTTGTGTCAAAAGACACAGCGGCAAAATTGAAATAATTCCGTCCGTTTCTTAAGCGAGGTGAAAAAGGTATAGAAACCCTAGAAAAGACAAAGCTGATCGGCAATGCTGCCCTTGGCAAGAAGGCAGAAGACATTGCTATTCTGGATATGAGGGCGGTTTCAAACATGACCGATTATTTTATCATATGTAGTGCGTCCTCAACAAAAAGGGTTCAAACTATATCCGAAGGCATAGAGGAGACACTCCTTGAGAAAGGTGTAAAATACTGGCATATCGAAGGAAAAAGAGAAGCTCTTTGGGTGCTGATTGACTACGGCGATGTTATCGCCCATGTATTTCATAGTAACGTAAGAAAATTTTATGATCTGGAAAGGCTATGGCACGATGCACCCAAAGAGCATTTTTCTACATCATGCATATCTATCAAATCCAAAAAAATCTGAAACTCGCCTTAGAACACGCCTTAAAAAACATTTCCGATAAAACGCCGGCAAAAGATCTCCCGGTTCATCCCAAAATCGAGCTGGAAATCCCGAAGGATCCTAAACACGGAGATCTTACGACCAACGTGGCAATGCGCCTTGCAAAGAATTTTTCCACAAATAGTGTCAAGCTGGCAGCCCTTTTAAAAGAAGAGCTCGAGATGTTTGCCGGCAGTAATCGTTTAGGCCGCGTTATCAGAAAAATTGAGGTATCTCCGCCCGGCTTTATTAATTTCCGGCTTAGCGAAGAATACCTGTACGCATTCCTATCCAAAATATCGAAGGAGAAAGATGCCTTCGGCAGAAATGAATCCGGCAGCGGCGCGAGGGTGAACATAGAGTTCGTGAGCGCCAATCCTACCGGTCCTCTCACTGTTGCGCACGGCAGACAGGCGGCAGTCGGTGATGCGCTCTGCCGCATACTGGAATTTTCAGGATATACCATATCAAGGGAATATTTTATTAACGACGTCGGGACACAGGTCCAACTCCTGGGAAAATCAATATTTGCGCGTTACCGCTCATCTAACGGCATCGAGGCCGAATTTCCCGAAGACGGCTATCAAGGCGAATACATAAAAAGGGTTGCAAACGAATTCAATAAAAAGTACGGAAAGAGATTTATTGAAAGCAAACCGAATAATCTGCGCTTTATTACGGGATTCGGCGTTAAATACATATTGAACGCGATAAAAAAAGACCTCATCAAATTCGGCGTATCTTTTGATAAATGGTTTAGTCAAAAAAAACTTTCATCGAAGACAATCAAAAAGGTGCTCGGAAAACTAGAAGGCAAGGGATATATTTATAAAAAAGACGGGGCAACCTGGTTTAAGTCCACTGCCTTCGGAGACGACAAGGATCGGGTTGTAATAAAACGAGATGGATCATTTACGTATCTAGCGCCTGACATAGCGTATCACCTTAATAAATACAGACGCAGATTCAATAGGCTGATCGATATATGGGGACCCGACCACCACGGTTATATTCCAAGGCTAAGGGCATCCGTGGAAGCTTTGGGATACGGCAAAAACAGCATATCAATTCTCATCGTGCAGCTGGCGAGGCTCTTCCGCGGCGGCGTTCTGTTATCAATGTCCACACGGAAAGGTGAATTCATTACGCTAAAAGAAGTCATGGACGAAGTGGGCTGCGATGTTACGAGGTTCTTCTTCCTGATGAGGAAGCTCGACAGCCACCTGGACTTTGATCTGGAAGTGGCCAAAAAAAACTCGCTCGACAACCCCGTTTATTACATCCAGTATGCGCATGCGCGCATCTCGTCGATTTTCGGTTTCAGCAGGAATCTGGGGGACAGATTAAAACGCACAAGATATACTGCAGAACTTTTAAAAGAACCCGAGGAGCTCTATCTCTTGCGGATGCTCTACCAATTTCCGATTGTAGTAGAAGCCAGCGCCAGTACCCTCGAACCCTACCGGATAGTCGAATACCTTAACGAGCTAGCGAAGGTTTTTCATAACTTCTACACAAAGCATCGAGTAGTTTCGGACGGCGATTTACCGCTTACCAAAGCGCGGTTGGCATTGGTGGAGGGCATTAAAATTGTCCTTGCCAACGGCTTGCGGCTCTTAGGCGTATCGCTTCCGGAGCGCATGTGATTAGCAAGTCCCATGTTTAACTCCAGGGATGCCTGCTATCGGCTCACCCTTAAAATGTTATGGGAAGGCTTTTCTTCTTATGTACCTACAAGAGTAAGGGTAGAGGTTAAATCATGTTTGACGCGCTTAAGATCTACAAGGCTCAAGAGATTGATCTCGAAGATGTGTATGGCACCCTCGTGCAGTTTGGATATAAAAGGGTCGGTGCCATAACTGAAGAAGGAGATTTTAGCACAAAAGGCGAGAACATATTCGTATTCCCCACCACTTTTGAGTACCCTGTCCGCATAGAGCTCTGCCATAACAAGGTTGAAGGCATCAAGAGCATCGATCTGGTTTCTTACAAGACAATATCCGACCACAAAATGCTGATAATCCTGCCGATTAAGGGGCTTTTGCGAAAACGCAAATACCGGCCTTCAAAACCCCCGAAAGAAATTGATCCCATCGACGCATTTGTTGACATTGAGCCTTCCGATTACGTAGTCCATACCGACTATGGCATAGGGAAGTATCTTGGCATTGAGCGCATCCAGACAAAATCGGGTTTCGTTGATCACCTGGTTATTGAGTACAAAGGCAAGGACACGCTCTACGTCCCGTTTGACGATTTGAACAAGGTCCAGAAGTATGTCTCGTTCGAGAGGAAGCCACCAAAGCTATATAGGATGGGTAGCCGCATGTGGTCGGTGGCCAAAAAACGCGCCGAGAAAGGTGCTACGAAAATGGCGCTGGATATTCTGGAGATCCAGGCAAAAAGAAGCATGATGAAGGGATTCAAGTATTCCAAAGACACGGATTGGCAAAAGGTTCTAGAAGAGTCTTTTGCCTTTAAAGAAACAGAGGGCCAGGCGAGGGCCTCTACCGAGGTCAAGCAGGACATGGAAGCGACAAAGCCGATGGACCGGCTTCTTTGCGGCGACGTCGGATACGGCAAGACAGAAGTCGCGTTACGCGCGGTTTTTAAAGCAGTGATGGACAACAAACAGGCGGCGGTACTCGTGCCTACTACGATTTTGGCGGAACAACACTACACCGTATTTAAAGAGCGCATGAAGGATTTTCCGGTAAACATTGAGATGCTGAGCAGATTCAAGACAAGGCCAGAGCAAAAGAACATACTGGATGCGGTGAAGTCCGGCAGGGTAGACGTCATAATCGGTACCCACAGGCTGCTTTCCGATGACGTCCGGATTAAGAATCTCGGGCTTTTAGTCATAGACGAGGAGCAGCGCTTTGGCGTAAAACATAAGGAGAAACTAAAGATGTTACGGCTTGTCATCGATGTCCTTACCCTGACCGCTACGCCGATCCCGCGGACGCTCTACCTTGCGCTTATGGGCGGCAGAGACATATCCGTTATAGATACGCCGCCACTGGAAAGGTTGCCGGTCAAGACATACATTACAGAATTTGACGAACGAATGATAAGAAACGCTATCCGAAACGAGGCAAGAAGAAAAGGCCAGGTTTATTTTGTTCATAACAGAATAATCGGTATAGAAAAGGTACGCGAAAGATTGAAAAAAATGTTGCCGGATCTACGAATTGCCGTTGCCCATGGGCGGATGGTGGAAAAAGAGCTGGAAAAAACCATGGGGGAATTTATAAGGGGCGAGATTGATGTGCTTCTCTCAACCACGATTATCGAATCCGGGATTGATATACCAAACGCGAATACGATTTTAATCAACGATGCCGACACGTTCGGCCTGGCGGATCTTTATCAATTACGCGGAAGGGTCGGCCGGTTTAATAGACGCGCATTCTGTTATTTGATCGTAAAAAGGCTCCATCACCTGGCTGGAAACGTGCAAAAACGGCTTTTCACCATAAAAAAATATCAGGAGCTTGGCTCCGGATTCAAAATAGCCATGCAGGACCTCGAAATCAGAGGGGCAGGAAACCTTCTGGGTACCCAGCAGCACGGTTTTATCGAAACCGTTGGGTTTGACCTTTACTGCAGGCTTCTAAGGGGTGCGATTGAGGTGTTTAAAAAGAAACGGTAAAACAATCTACGAAATACAATTCACTTGCAATAGATATACTAGTATGATATTATTATGATATTACAAAAAAGAAAAATCCAACAATGTGGAGAAAACTTATGAAATATAAAGCTGTATACCTAGTCGTTTTCACGTATCTCTTTGTCCTGTCGAGCGGTTGCGCCGGCCGTAGCGATAAAGAGGTGTTGGCGCGAATAGACCAAAAGAGCACCATCACACTTAATGACTTCAATACGAGAATTGCAAAATTGCCCAAAAGGTACCAGGACGTCATAAACAAGAACAAGCGCGCGTTCTTGAACGAACTTGTGGTAGATGTGCTCTTGCACAATGAGGCACTCAACAAAAAGCTGGATCAGGATAAAGATGTAGAGAGCGTTTTTGAAGAAGCAAAGAAAAAGATTTTAATCGCCCGCTTATTAAAAGACGAGGTCGAGGATAAAACCAGTGTAAGAGAAGAAGAGATAACGCGTTATTACACCCATAATAAAGAAAAATTCGAAACACCTGAAGTCCGACGCGCCTCTCACATACTGGTAAAAACGAAAGAGGACGCCAACGACATATTGGTGGAGCTCTCTAACGGCAGAAACTTCGAAGACCTGGCGCGCGCACGGTCCGTTGACCCAACTTCAAAAACAGGAGGCGACATAGGTTATTTCGCCAAGGGACAACTTGTTCCCGAAATCGAGGATATCTGTTTTAACATGGATGTAGGGGAAATATCAGGTGTCGTAAAAACGAAATTCGGATACCACATTATAAAGCTTACCGAAACGAAAGAACCACGAATAAAAGAGCTTGAGGAGGTGCGCGATTCCATCGAGCAATCATTAAGGCGTATTAAGAAAAAAGAGCATTTTGCCGAATTCGTGGACGGGCTCAAGGAAAAATCCAAGATTACCATAAATACCGATCTTCTGGATAGCATATCGGAAAAAGAAAGCACAGAAACCGCCCCTTAAAGACTAGGCTATGCCCAAGACAGTAAAATCTTTTTTTAACATCATATTTGTACTTATTTTCCTCGGTGCTTCCACCTCGAGCGCGGAAGTGGTGGATAAAATCATTGTTATAGTCAATGACGAGATAGTTACTCGGGGAGAGCTCGACAGGGTACTGCTGCCCATATACCAGCAGTACAAGACACAATATAGCGGGGAGGAGCTAGCGGAAAAGATTGATAAGGCAAGGAGCAACGTGCTTAACCGGATTATCGAGGATAAACTTCTTTTAAGCGAGGCAAAAAGAAGGAAAATAGAGATAAAAGACGAGGAGGTCGAGGCGAAAATGGATGAAATCAAGAAACGCTTTGCGACCGAAGAAGAATTTAAAGAGGCGCTAAAAGAGGAGAGGATGCTCCTCGGCGAGCTCGAAAAAAAATACAGGGATAGAATAAAAGTAGACAAGATGGTCGACAAGGAAATTAGAAGATCGATTTCACTCTCGCCGAGCGAAGTCATAAATTATTACAGAGACCACGAAGAGGAGTTTGGTGAGCCAGAAAAAATAAAGCTGCGGGCCATCCTAATTAAAGTAAACGGTAGCCGTACGAGAGAGGCGTCCTTAAAACTGGCAAAGGAGATTCTGAGTCGCCTGCAAGAAGGTGGCGATTTTGCGAGTCTCGCAAAAAGATATTCCGACGGCCCCTACAAAGAATCCGGCGGCGATATGGCATGGGTTAAAAAGGGCGAGCTTATGGATAAAATAGACAACCTCGTTTTTACGCTAGAAGAAAACGAGCTTTCAGGCATCCTCCAGACAGGCATGGGATTCCACATATTTAAAGTGGAGCAAAAAATGTCTCCCAGGACGATGGATTTCCGGGAAGCAAAAGACCGAATCGAACATGTTTTATATCAAAAGAAGACCGAAGAAAAGCTCAGGTCCTGGATCGATGAGTTAAAGGAAAATGCGTACATCGCATTCAAGTAAGACCCCGGTCGTTATAACGGCCGGTGACCCCTCGGGAATAGGTCCGGAGATAATTCTAAAATCGCTCTCCTTACGAGAGCTCGCCAAAAAAATCATTCCTTTAATCATAGGTGATTACAGCGTATTTCGAAGAACCGCAAAAATTATAAAAATCGACATTTCCCCAATCAGGCCTTGCGTATCAGCTGATTGCACAAAAGACGCTGGCGTGATTAACTTCGTAGATTTAAAAAACATTCGTTTAAAGGGTTTCCGATTTGGCTCATCGAGCAAGGCATACGGAAAGGCCTCAATGGAATATCTTGCCTCCGGCATATCAGTCGCCAGCCGCCTCAATGGTGCTGGTCTTGTTACTGCGCCGATAAATAAGGCGTCGATAAATAAGGCCGGGTTCAAATTCGCAGGGCATACCGAATTTCTCTCTCACCGCACGAAATCCAAAAACGTAACCATGATGCTTCGAGGAGGGGCTCTCCTGGTCAGCCTTGTGACAAGGCACATTCCTATAAATAAGGTATCAAAACACTTGACCAAAAGAAAAATTATCCAGACTACTGAAAATACCCACCGCGCGTTAAAAAGCCTTTTCAAGATACCTCAACCTAAAATCGGGATAGCCGCCCTTAACCCGCACGCCGGCGAAGAAGGCTTTTTAGGAACGGAGGAAAAGACGGTGATATCTCCCGCGGTAAATTTCTTGAAAAAAAGAATGAAAGGTATAATCGGACCCCTTCCGGCAGATTCGCTTTTTTATAAGGCGTATCATAACGAAGTAGATGCGGTCGTGTGCATGTATCACGACCAGGGTCTCATTCCGCTTAAAATGACCGCCTTTGATACAGGTGTAAATTTAACCCTCGGGCTTCCTTTTATCCGCACCTCGCCAGACCACGGCACGGGATTCGACATAGCGGGAAAAGGCCAAGCGAACCCGTCGTCCATGATTGAAGCCATAAAACTTGCGGCAAAACTCTCAAAAAATAAATAAACCGTGTTGACAAAAAACGAACTAAAAACGCTATGGAAGCGGGAAGATTTTAAACCCCTTGTGAGGCTCGGACAAAACTTCCTGATTGACAAGAACGTCAAAGATAAGATTCTGCGGAATTTGGCAATAACCCCCGACGACATCGTTGTAGAAATCGGTTCTGGTTTCGGTGAGCTTACCTTTGACCTCGCAAAACACGCCAGGAAGGTTTTTGCCGTCGAAAAAGATAAAAAAATTACCCGGATCTTTAAAAAAACCTTCCAGCTTCCTCCGAATGTTGCTCTAATCGAAAAAGATTTTCTGGATTTGGAAATAAAAGAAATAGCCAAACAAAAAGTTATTATTTACGGAAACCTCCCCTTTTACATAACAAGTCCCATAATCGAAAAACTTTTTGAGAACGTATCCTTGATAAAAAATATTTATATTGTCGTTCAAAAAGAAGTGGCGGGGAGGATCGCAGCAAAGCCCGACTCCAGGGACATCGGGCGGTTCAGTTTATATGTACAATATTACAGTCAGCCGAAAACCATATTTAAAATCAAAAGAGAATCCTTCTATCCTGCACCGCAGGTGGAATCTGCATTTTTGGAGTTAAAGGTCCCTGAAAAGCGAAGACTTCGAGTCAGCGATGAGGACCTATTCTTCAATCTTATAAAAAAAGCATACAGCCAGAGGCGTAAAACCATCCGCAATTCCCTTTCGGCAAAAGGTGTTGACAAAAAGGCGCTTTTGGCGTTATTTAAAAAAGCAGGGCTAAACCCTTTAGCCAGGGCCGAAAACCTGTCTCTTGAGGATTTCGCCCGCCTTACGGACATCGTGCACGGATTGGATCACGATCAACAAAAGAATATAGTTTGACTTTACTATTTATGTATGATAATTTAACGCTAATATGAAGCAACGAATTGATAAAAAGACCGTTCGGCATGTAGCCAGGCTTTCGCGTATCAGCTTGTCTGGAAAGGAAGTTGCGTTATACCAGAAACAGCTGGCGGACATCTTGGATTATATAAACCAGCTCAACAAGGCCGATACCACAGGCACTCCTCCGACCAGCCACCCGCTAGAAAGCCTCAAGAATGTATTTCGAGAAGACCGCGTGAGAAAATCGCTTCCGGCAGAAAAGGCCCTTCAGAATGCGCCGGAGAGGAAGGATGACTTTTTCAGCGTACCAAAGATAATCGAATGAGATGAAACAGATATCCATTCCAGACACAACTAAGGCTTCATTAGACCGGATAGCTGCCGTCAACAAAAAATTAAACGCCATAATATACCTCGATAGGGAAAAAGTGTTAAAGGAGGCTGAAGGCACGCGTCGCAATGTCGGAGGCATTGCAACGCGCGGCATTCCAATCGCGATAAAAGATAATATCTGCGTAAAAGATGAGCCGACTACCTGTGCCTCTAGAATTTTGAAGGGTTTCAAACCACCTTACGATGCTACCGTCATTAGAAAATTAAAAAATGCCGGTTTTATTACAGTCGGCAAAGCCAACATGGACGAATTTGCGTTTGGCTCTTCGTGTGAGACATCTTGCTATGGCCCGACCCGCAACCCCTGGAATCTCGAGATGATTCCCGGCGGTTCGAGCGGCGGGTCAGCCGCTGCCGTTGCTGCCGGGGAGGTGTCGATGGCGCTCGGTTCTGATACGGGCGGGTCAGTAAGGCAGCCGGCCGCCTTGTGTGGTATAGTGGGAATGAAACCGACGTACGGCAGGGTTTCGCGTTACGGCCTGATAGCATTTGCCTCAAGCCTCGACCAGATAGGACCGCTTACGGCGAATGTCACTGACTGTGCGGCGCTTCTTAACGTGATTTCCGGGCATGATGAGATGGATTCGACTTCCGCCGATTTACCCGTTCCTGATTTTACGAAATCGTTAGTAAAGAATGCCAAAAAACTAAAGATAGGCGTTCCGAAAGAGTATTTTCCGGAAGGCGGCATAGACAAGGAAGTAGAAAAAGCAATTTCAAAATCGAAAGACGTGTTAAAAAGTTCCGGTGCCGAGATCGTTGATATAAGTCTTCCCAACACCGAATATGCGCTGAGTTGTTATTATATAATCGCGCCCGCCGAGGCAAGTTCCAATCTTGCCCGTTTTGACGGCGACCAGTACGGCTTACGGGAGGATGCAAAGGGCACGATAGAAATGCATACAAAAACACGCACCGCGGGTTTTGGCGACGAGGCAAAAAGAAGAATACTGCTCGGGACATATTCGTTATCCAGCGGTTATTACAAAGCGTATTATTTAAAGGCGATGAAGGTAAGGACCTTGATAAAGAACGACTTTTTGCAAGCCTTCAAGGTTTGCGACGTGATATTGACCGCAACCTCACCGACTGCGGCTTTCAAGATAGGAGAAAAAATAAACGATCCCTTGAGTATGTATCTATCAGATATATTTACAATACCCGCAAATCTGGCGGGCATCCCCGGCATATCCGTACCGTGCGGTTTTACCAAAAGCGGCCTCCCTGTAGGCATGCAGTTCCTTGCGAAACCCTTTGACGAAGAAACGCTGATAAGGACAGCGTATACGTTTGAACAGAATACGGATTTTCACAAAAAGAAACCGAATCTTTAAACCATGAAAAACTTTGAAGTAGTAATCGGCCTTGAGGTGCACGTTCACCTTTTAACGCAGAGTAAGGCTTTCTGCGGCTGTAGCACGAAATTCGGCCTGCCGCCAAACAGCGCTACATGCCCTGTGTGCCTCGGGCTTCCGGGTGTCTTGCCGGTGTTAAACGAAAAGGCATTTCTTTACGCGGTAAAGACGGCACTGGCGCTAAATTGCCAGATCCAGGATGTCATAAAATTTGACAGGAAAAATTATTATTATCCTGATCTGCCGAAAAATTTTCAGATATCGCAGTATGAGATGCCGCTTGCCCATAACGGCTATGTCGATATCGAACATAGTGGGAGAGAGAAAAAAATCAGAATAAACAGGGTTCATCTCGAAGAGGACGCTGGAAAACTCATGCACGACGAAAAACGGGGGCTAAGCTATCTAGATCTCAATAGGACCGGCATTCCGCTTCTCGAGATCGTGAGTGAGCCTGATTTGCGCTCAGCCGAGGAGACTAGCACCTACCTTCAAAATATAAAATCCATATTGCTGTATCTGAAGGTCTCGGATTGCAACATGGAAGAGGGAAGTCTCAGGTGTGATGCCAACATATCGGTAAGGCCGAAAGGCGAGAACGCTCTCGGCGTTAAGGCGGAATTAAAAAACATGAATTCTTTCAAAGCCGTAAGAGACGCCCTCTCTTACGAGGGAAGAAGGCAAATCGATTTGAGAAAGAAAGGTGAGAAGATTGCCCAAGAGACTCGTCTCTGGGACGAGGCCAAGGCAATGACAGCACCGATGAGAACAAAAGAGGAAACGCATGACTATCGCTATTTTCCGGAACCGGATCTGGCGCCGTTCACTATAGAAAGAGTCGAGATAGAAAAGATAAAGAGCGCCTTACCGGAACTGCCGCAGGTCAAAAAGAAACGTTTCATATCGAAATACAAGGTCAGCGAATACGATGCTAATGCCTTGACGCGCGATCGGGCGGTATCCGATTTTTTTGAAGAGACTATACGAATTGTTGATAAACCGAAGGAAATCGTAAACTGGCTCTTGGGTGATGTTGCCGCAATCCTAAACGAAAGAAAGATTCCGATCGAAAAGGCACCTTTCAAGCCGGCTCACCTTGCGTCGATTCTCAGGCTTATTCAGTCCGAAGAGATCACGGGAAAGATAGCAAAGGAGGTCCTGCAAGGGGTTTTCGATACGGGTTCTCAGCCGGAAGCGATTGTAGATAAGAAAGGATTAAAGCAGATAAAAGATGCCGGCGAGCTTTCGGGTATCATCGAAGGGGTTTTAACGGAAAACAAAAAATCGGTCGAGGATTACAAGAAAGGAAAGAAAAATGCCATTACCTTCATGGTTGGACAAGTGATGAAAAAAACTAAGGGAAAGGCCAACCCGCAAAAGGTTAACGAGATCCTCAGAAAAAAGTTGGGAAGCCAAATATGAAAAAAGTGCGATCGGCATTCGTTGTATTTTTGTTTTCGGTTTTTCTAATCTTCGGCGTTTCGGCTTATTTCAGTTACGTCAAAGCGGATTTCAAAGACCCGGACAAGGATCTTTACAAGCAAATCGAGCTCTTTTCAGACGCCGTGACGATTGTTCAATCCGATTACGTGGAAGAGGTTGACCCAAAAAAGCTTGTGTACGGCGCTATCGAAGGCATGCTATCGTCACTGGACGAATACAGCCAGTTCATGGATCCGGAAAGCTACAGGGAAATGGAAATCGATACGAAAGGCGAGTTCGGCGGCCTGGGGATAGAGGTCGGCATAAGGGACGGTATATTGACAGTTATAGCACCTATCGACGGAACCCCTGCTGCGAAAGCAGGGTTAAAAGCCGGCGATAAAATCATCAAGATAGACGGCGAATCCACAAGGGACATAAAACTTACCGATGCGGTCAAGGAATTGCGTGGCAAGCCCGGGACAAAAGTAGAACTTACCATTATAAGAGAAGAAGAAAAACTGCTAGATTTTACGATCGTGCGAAGTATCATAAAAATCAAAAGTATAAAAACGGCAGAGATGCTGGATGAGAGCGTAGGCTATATAAAACTGGTAGAGTTCCAGCAAAATACCCCGAAAGAACTCGAAGGAAAACTTAAAAACCTAAAGAAAGAAGGCATGAAAGCGTTAATCCTGGATCTTCGCAACAATCCTGGAGGGTTGTTGGACGTTGCATACGAGGTCTGCGATATATTCCTCGAAAAGGGGAAAGTCGTCGTTTCCTTAAAGGGGCGTGTGCCGACCCAGAATAAAGTCTACACTGCCCATGGGAAAAGAAGCTTTATCGATTTCCCGATGGCAATACTTGTTAACCAAGGTTCGGCAAGCGCTTCTGAGATCGTAGCGGGTGCCCTGCAGGACCACAAAAGAGGGGTTATCGTCGGAGGCAAGACGTACGGGAAGGGTTCCGTTCAAACGGTTATCCCGCTCAAAGACGGCTCCGCGGCCAGGATAACAACGGCCGCGTACTATACCCCAAACGGTAACAGCATTGCAGGCAAGGGTATTATTCCCGATGTTGATATCGAACTGGAGGAAGAGAAAGAAGAGGTAATTCGCGATAATCAGCTACAGGCCGCGATGGACTTATTAAAAGATGCTGACACTTGCGAAAAATATCATAATGAGGTATACTTAAGGTGATTACTTTAGGAATAGAAACATCATGTGACGAAACAGCTGCTGCGGTTATCCGGGATGGTCGTATCCTGTCTAACGTTGTGTCCTCAAGCGTGCCACTTCACGAAAAATATGGCGGGGTCATTCCTGAGATCGCATCAAGATTCCATGTCGAGTACATTAATCAGGTGACAAAGAGAACTCTCAGAAAGGCGCGGAAAACCTTTGGCGATCTGGATTTAATAGCGGTTACGGACTCGCCAGGTCTTCCGGGTTCCCTTTTGGTTGGCACGTCGTTTGCGAAGGCGCTCGGTTATTCATTGGGAATCCCGGTAATAGGCATAAATCACCTGCATGCTCATTTGTATTCAAATTTTTTAATCAAAAAAGTCCCATCAATACAGTTCCCGTTTATAGGTGCGGTGGCGTCCGGGGGTCACACGAACATATTTGTCTTTCGGTCCTTTAAAGAGTTTGAAACCATCGGCAAAACAAAAGACGATGCAATTGGTGAGGCGTTCGATAAGGTTGCTAAAATTATCGGGGTCGGGTATCCCGGTGGTCCGAAAATCGAAAAATATGCGCGCAGATTCATCGCGCGATCGCCAATCCGTTTTCCGCGGGCTTATCTGGAGAAAGATTCTTTTGACTTCAGCCTGAGCGGAGTAAAAACTGCGGTTCTCTATTACATTAAGGACAGGAAACTTTCGAAGCATGAGATATCCCGCATCTCCTGGTCATTCCAGGAGGCTGTGTTTGATGTTTTGATCGAACGAATTGTAAAAGCGTGCAAAAAATTCAGGATAAAAGACATCTTGCTGGGAGGCGGGGTTATTTCTAACATGAGGTTGCGTACCAAGCTTAAACGGGTTTCCGGGCGTTTGGGATACAGACTTTTTTACCCGCCGCCGGCATTGTGCGTGGATAACGCCGCGATGGTTGCGGGTTTAGGCGAAATGTTATTTCAGAAAAGCCATTAAAAAGGAGGTGGGGTAATGAGGAGAAGAAGGGATGAAGAACTGAAAGAAAAGATCCTGGATGTCGATGCCAGCATGCAGGGCACGCTTACATTCAAGGATCCCGTAAACCTTAGAATCAACGGCAAATTTGAGGGAAAACTTAACACAAAGGGAAGTCTCACGATCAGCGAGCACGCGGTTGTCAGTGCCGATATAGACGGTGAATATATCACTATCGCCGGCAGGGTCAGTGGCAACATCAGGGCGCAGAAAAGCCTAAAACTGGTTGCACCTGCGTATGTAGTCGGAGACGTGAAAACACCCGCAATAAGCATTACAGAAGGTGCTATCCTGGAAGGCTATTGCAACATGCTGCCGGAGGAAAAAACCGCAAGAGGTGCTGCCGACATATTAAACATTGAAGAGGTAGCTAAATTCCTTGAGGTCGAACGAAACGTCGTGCGGGAATGGGCCGATAGCGGCAAGCTCCCAGCGACCAAAGATGGGTCGAAATGGAGATTTGAAAGATCCAAAATCGAGGATTGGCTCAGTAGCGAAAAGATAAAATAAGATCATAAAAAATGCCAGAGAAGCTCTTGACCATACAAGAGGCGTCGAGCTTGCTCGCCATTACGGAAGAGGGAGTAAAAGAGCTGGTTGAAAAAGGGGCACTTCCGGCTTATAAAATTGACGGTCGGTTTCTCAGATTCAGGCGCGAGCAGATCGAAGCCATAAAAAATGAGCTCTCCGCAAAAACGACGACCCGGCTGCCAAAAAGGCCAAAAAAAGAGTACTCGAAGAGAAGTCGGGAAACTGCGTATGCGGAGTCCTTTAGCGACAGGGTTTCGGATTTTTTCTATTTTAACGACTTTTATCTAATTTCAGGAGCGATCATCCTCGTGATTATGTGGATTATATTTCGCCCATAGCGCAAAAACTATGAAAGCAAAACTCAAACTAATTTTAATTCTTTTATTTTTTATTCTGGCTGAAACGCGAGTCTTGGCGGATACCATTTCTCTAAAAGACGGGAAAGAAATCAAGGGTATCGTGGTTGAGGAGTACAACGATCGCCTTGTTGTGTCGACTTACAAAGGCGAGAAGGCTATTTTTAAGGAACTCGTCAGCAAGGTTCGCTATGACTTGCCCGAACAGAACCTGGTCAAACTCGGTGATGCATACACCTCGCGGAGGGAATACGACAAGGCTTATTTTTATTATGAGAAAGCCCACAAGGCAAATCCGGACTACACGCCCGCCCGTGAGAAAATGAATTACGTGATGGGGTATATTTTTCGCAAGGAAGAAGAGGCGAAAAGGGACGATGTGACAAGAATGCAGGAATTCGAAAATTGGCCTCCAGAGACCTCTGGCGAGGAAAAGGATTTCGAAAAGAGCTTGACAGGCGATATCGGCATCCGCTTAGCGGAAAAAGGAAACCAGATTCTCGTAACGGATGTGTTGAAAGATTCTCCAGCGGCTTCAGCCGGTTTAAAAGAAAATGACATCTTAATTTCTGTCTGGGGTAAATTCACCGGCTACATGCCAAGAGGCAAGGTTGCACAACTTTTATTGGAAGAGGCTGCCGGTGAGATTAAAATTAACATCGACCGCAGCATAGCGTTGAAAAAAGAGCGATCGCCGAGCCGAAACTACAAGGAGATTATGGGCGGGGCACTCGGCATGCTTATAGACGGTTTAACGGTCCTCGGCGTAAATAAAGGTGGCTCGGCCGAAAAAGCAGGGCTCGAGAAAGACGACCTGATTATCGCCATAGACGGCGCTGCAACTCGCTATATGCCTCTTGATGACGCCATAAAGATGATCAAAGACGGTAAAAAGGATGTAATGACATTTACCGTACGAAGAAATGTGACCATATGGAGGAAGTAGGCATGGAAAGGAAACGCTACAGAAGAAGGCAGTATATAGTCAGAAAGGAATTTCAGTTAAAATATGTCGGTTTAATTTTAGCCGTCATGTTGCTAAGCGTTGCAATCACAGGATACACGATCTACTATAACTCATGGATATTATTGGGCGACAAACTCGCCAATGTGTATCCGCAAGGTAGGCTCGTGCACATTTTTAAAACCGTTAATTTCAGGCTTGCCGTAAGCATGGTATTTGTTACCATCCTTTGTACCGGGATCGGGATCATAGCATCGCACAAGGTTGCCGGTCCAATTTACCGGATGATAAAGTTTATCGATAGTGTAGCGGAGGGCGATTATAGCAAGCGATTAAAATTGAGAAAGGGGGACGAGTTGACCGATGTGGCGGGCGCCATAAACCGATTGGTTAACAAGCTGGAAGGAGAAAAAAAATCTTGACACTGTCCACGCTGTATGTTAGTCTTAAGGATCCAACCTAGCAAAATAATCGAAAATCCAAACCATATGTTTTAATCCATGTCTCTTAAATCAAATAAAAAACTTTTTTTAATAGACGGTAATTCGTTCTGCTACAGGGCCTATTACGCGGTAAGGTACCTGTCAAACTCGAAAGGACAACCCACAAATGCGATTTACGGATTTGTCGCGATGATCAAAAAAATCATCAAAGATGAAAAGCCCGACAAGATAGCCGTTGCATTTGATCTGAAGGGTCCGACGTTCAGGCACGAGAAGTTTAAAGAATATAAAATCCAGCGAAAGCCGATGCCGGACGATTTAGTGAGTCAAATGCCGTACATAAAGAAGGTCGTAGCGGCATACAACATTCCCATATACGAACTGGAGGGATACGAAGCCGACGACGTTCTGGCCACCCTTGCCGAAAAGGCAAAGACAAAAGGGATGGATGTTTTTATTGTTACAGGCGATAAAGATATATTGCAGCTGGTGGGTCCGCACGTTAAGGTGTATAACCCGCACAAGGACGGCGTTATTTACGGTGAAAAAGAGGTAAAGGAAAGATTCGGGGTTGGCCCCGCAAAGATGACAGACCTCATGGCGCTCATGGGCGACTCCTCGGACAACATTCCAGGGGTGCTTGGCATCGGCGAAAAAACAGCCATAGAGATCATGAAAAAATTTGAGAGTCTCGAAGAAATACTAGAAAACACCCATCAGATAAAAAACGACTCGATGAGAAAAAAAATCGAGGATTCCAAAAAAATGGCTCTCCTGAGTAAGGAGCTGGTAACAATAAAAACGGATGTTCCGATTAAGGTGGATATAAAGGATCTTAACCTCAAAGAGCCGGACGAGAAGGCTCTCATCGAACTTTTTAAGGAACTGGAGTTCAGGACTTTATTGAAAGACATTGCGCCGAGAAAGGCATCCCATGTTAACTATCGCCTGGTTGATGATAAGAAAGGTTTTACGGAACTTATGGGGGTGCTTAAAAAAGTAAAGTACTTTGCTTTCGATTTTGAGACAACCCATCACGATCCCATGCGGGCAGATGCGGTGGGGCTGTCGTTTTGCTGCCGCGAGGGTCATGCTTACTATGTACCGCTTAATGCACTTAAAGATTTGTCAAAAGATTACGTCATAAACGAGCTAAGGCATGTCTTCGAGGATAGCGGGATAAAAAAAAGTGGACAGAACATTAAATACGACCTCTTAATACTCAAAAATATGGGGGTAGCCCTAAAGGGCATCGAATTTGACACAATGGTTGCCTCGTACTTGTTGAACCCCTCTAAGTCTAAACACAATCTGAACGATATATCGTTGGAATATTTGGGACGGTCAAAGGGTTCAATTGAAGAACTGATAGGTAAGGGCAAGAAAGCCATAACCATGGACAAGGTCGATGTTGGAAAGGTGTCGAGCTACTGCTGCGAAGACAGCGACATCGTATTAAGCCTTAAGGATATTCTTGAAAAGAAAATTAAAGAGAAAAAGCTTGAGGATTTATATTTTAACGTCGAAATACCTCTTATCGATGTCCTAGCCGACATGGAGTCGTGCGGCATAAGCGTGGATTTCGGATACCTCAGCACGTTATCACGGGAGATGGAAAAAGAAATAAAAGCCTGTGAGAAAAATATTTATTCGCTAGCAGGAGAAAAATTTAACATAAATTCGCCTAAACAGCTCCAGGTTATCCTTTTTGAAAAATTAAAAATGCCTATCATAAAGAAAACGAAGACAGGGGCTTCAACGGATGGAGAGGTATTGAAAACCCTCTCGGAAAAAGAAGAACTTCCAAAAGAAATCCTGCGCTATCGCGAATTCGCCAAACTTAAGTCAACCTATGTAGATAACCTGCCTGGACTTGTAAATCCCCGCACGGGGCGAATACACACGTCATTCAACCAGACCGTAACTGCTACCGGCAGGCTTTCTTCCAGCAACCCCAACCTGCAAAACATTCCTGTAAAAACCGACATAGGAAGAAAAATCCGTAGGGCATTTATAGCAGGGAGAAAATCGCATTTAATCCTGTCGGCGGACTATTCGCAAGTTGAACTGCGCATCCTGGCCCACCTTTCCCGAGATAAAGCCCTAATCAGCGCCTTTACCGAAGACAGGGACATACATAGTTTTACCGCTTCCTTGATATACGGGTTGGAAGAGAAAGATATAACCGAAAACATGCGGCAGGCGGCAAAAACCGTGAATTTCGGAATTGTATACGGAATGAGTGCTTACGGATTATCGCGCGATCTCGGAATCGACGTCCAGGAATCGGCAAAATTTATCGACGCGTATTTCGAGCGTTACCCGCATGTGAAAGATTATCTGGAAGGAAAAATCGAGGAAGCTAAAAAGAACGGGTTTGTAACCACGATCCTCGGACGCCGCCGCTATATACCGGAAATCAACAGTACAAACACCGCGGTAAGCAACTTTGCCAAGCGCGTCGCTGTAAACACGCCCATACAGGGCTCTGCGGCCGATCTTATCAAAATGGCCATGATTAATATACATAAGGAGTTATCGAAATTTGATGCCAAAATGATTTTGCAGGTACACGATGAGCTGGTTTTCGAGGTCGACAAAAAGGAGCTTAAGAAAGTGGCATCGGTCGTGAAAAACGGAATGGAGAATATCATGAAACTAAGAGTACCTGTTAAGGTAGATCTCGAAACCGGCAAGAACTGGCTGGACACCGAAGGGGTCAAGCTGTGAAGGTTATCGGGGTAACAGGTACTTTTTGCACTGGAAAAACAACCGTAACAGCGTTTTTCAAAAAACTCGGTGCCCATACTATCGACGCCGACAGAATCGTCCACGGGCTTTACAAGAAAAGGGACACGAAGCGCCTGATACGAAAAAATTTCGGTAGTGGTGTTTTTAAATCCGGTAAAATCGATAGAATAAAACTGGGAAAAATAGCATTTAAAAATAAACGCAATCTAAAAAGGCTCTGTCGCATCATTCACCCGAAAGTGATAAAGATAATAAAAAGTGAGGTTAAGAAATCAAAGAAGCGCATTACGGTTGTAGATGTTCCATTGTTAATAGAAGCCGGTCTTGCCAAATCCTTCGACTACATCATAGTTGTCAAATGCGCCGTTAAAAAACAAGTCAGGCGTTCTGCCGGAAGAGGGTTCCGAGAACGCGATGTTTGCCGAAGGAGAAGACAGCAGATGCCACTCAGGAAGAAGATAGAATATGCCGATTTTGTAATAGATAATAATCACTCGAAAAAATATACGTGTGGCGAGGTAATGAAAATATGGAAAAAAATTTCAGAGAGGTAAAACATGGACAATATTGATATTGAAAAATTAAAAGAGATGAACATGACCGAGTTAAACAAGGTCGCAAAGGACCTAAAGGTTAACGGCATAAGCGGGCTTAAAAAACAGGATCTCATTTTTAAAGTCCTGCAGGCAAAAACGGAGAAAAAGGGGCTGATATTCGGGGAGGGGGTGCTGGAGATTTTACCCGATGGCTTTGGATTTTTGAGAAGTCCGAAATACAATTATCTACCATGCCCCGATGACATTTATATTTCCCCGTCACAGATACGGAAATTCAGCTTGAGAACAGGCGATACGGTGAGCGGCCAGATCCGCCCGCCGAAAGAAGGAGAGAGATACTTTGCCCTTCTCAAGGTAGAAGCGGTAAATTTTGAAAATCCGGAAAACGCAAAAGACAAGATTTTATTTGATAATCTGACCCCTCTTTATCCGAACGAAAGGTATGTGCTTGAGACAAAAGCGGACGAAATCTCAATGCGAATAATGGACCTTTTATCGCCGGTGGGAAGGGGTCAGCGCGGAATGATTGTCGCGCAACCGTATAGCGGGAAAACAGTGCTTCTCCAGAAATTCGCAAACAGCATCACTACAAATTATCCGGATGCCATCTTGATGGTCCTCTTGATAGATGAACGACCCGAAGAGGTCACCGATATGATACGCTCGGTAAATGGCGAGGTTATAAGCTCGACCTTTGATGAACCCGCCGAACGGCACATCCAGGTCGCAGAAGTAGTCCTGGAGAAAGCAAAGAGGCTGGTTGAGCACAAAAAGGATGTCGTGATACTTCTTGATTCCATAACGCGGCTGGCAAGGGCTTATAACGCCGCTATGCCACATTCAGGAAAAATTCTTTCGGGTGGCGTCGATTCCAATGCTCTCCATAAGCCAAAACGGTTTTTCGGAGCGGCGCGAAACATCGAAGAAGGCGGTTCTCTTACTATCCTGGCCACGGCGCTTGTCGATACCGGCTCCAGGATGGATGAGGTCATATTTGAAGAGTTTAAGGGGACGGGCAATATGGAGATCCAGCTTGACAGGGCGCTTTTCCAGAGACGCATTTACCCGGCCATCGACATAAAGAAATCCAATACCCGCAAAGAAGAACTTCTTCTGGAAGACGATGAGCTGAAGAAGATATGGCTTGTGCGAAAAGCCCTTAATGACCTAAATTCCGTAGAAGCCATGGAGCTTTTGATTGAAAAACTTAAAAAGTCAAAATCAAATAAGGAATTTCTAAAAACGCTAAACAAATAAGGAGGGTACGAATGAAAAAAAAGATTCATCCGCAATACAAGGAAACCACGATTGTGTGTGCTTGCGGAGAAACCGTACACACGCGAAGCACCAAACAGAATATCCACGTAGAGATATGCTCGAAGTGCCATCCGTTTTTCACGGGAAAGCAGAAACTCATTGACTCGGCAGGTAGGGTAGATAAATTTTTAAAGAGATACGAGAAACGTCAAAAGCCAAAAAAGATGGCGAAAAAAGAGCGTCCCAGCGAAGAGGGGCCGCTCGAGAAGAAACCCCAGACGGAAAAGAAAGAAGATGTTTGAAAAACTGGAAGAGAAATTACGAAGATTTAACAAACTTCAAGGCCTGGTTGCCGACCCAAAAGTTATCTCCAACCCCCGAGAGTATAAACGGTATGCCAAGGAGCTTGCATCTTTGCAGAAAATCGTTTCCAAGTACGACGAATACAAGCGTGTCTCGGAAGAGATATCTTCGCTTGAAGGCGTCATAAAGGAAAAACATAACGAGGAGGAATTTCTGAAGCTTGCAGAAGAGGAACTGCGCGAAGAGAAGCATAAGAAAGAGGCTCTTGTAAAAGGACTGGAGGAACTTTTGTTTGAAAAAGACGAGGACCGAGATAAGGATGCCATCATGGAGATCCGTCAGGGAACCGGTGGGATTGAAGCGGCTCTTTTTGCGCAGGGTTTATTCCGAATGTACTCCAAGTACTCCGTAAAGCGGAACTGGAAGACTGAAATAATTTCCAGTAGCCTCACGGAAAAAGGGGGATTTAAAGAGGTTGTTTTTTCGGTTTCAGGGGAAGGGGTATATGGCAGGCTGAAATATGAAAGCGGCACCCACCGGGTGCAGCGCGTTCCCGCTACGGAATCAAGCGGCAGGATTCATACCTCCGCGGCAACAGTCGCAGTGCTGCCGGAAGCGGAAGAGGTCGATGTCGAAATAAAACCGCAGGATTTGAAGATCGACGTCTTCCGAGCAGGCGGCAGAGGCGGCCAGCACGTAAATGTCACGGACTCCGCCGTTAGAATAACCCATCTTGCGACCGGGCTTGTCGTCAGCTGTCAGGATGAGAGGTCGCAGCATAAAAATAAGGCAAAGGCCTTAAGGGTGTTGAGAGCCCGTCTTTTTGACAAGATTAAACAGGAACAGCAAAAGAAGATATCGCAAAATAGAAAAATCCAGATCGGTTCAGGCGATCGCTCCGAAAAAATAAGGACTTATAATTTTCCTGATAGTCGCGTCACCGATCACAGGATCGGTTTTACAACACACGCGTTGGAAGATGTTCTGAATGGTGACCTGGACGAGATTATTGATGCACTTAAAGAAGCGGATAAAAAGTCGAGGATGAAATGAAAAAGGCAGCGCCTTTCATGGATTTTGAACTGGGAACCGAAAATGTTACTTTTTATCCGCGGCCCGAAACCGAAATTTTAGTTGAAAAAGCTATTGAACTTCTTTCTCGGCACCGAAAAGTTAATACCCCTTGCAACATACTGGATATTGGCACGGGCTCCGGAAATATCGCAATAAGTTTGACAAAATATGTACCTTCGAGTAGAATGGTCGCTTTAGATATTTCCGATACGGTACTCCGGATTGCTTCTCGGAACGCCGCAAAATACGGGGTAGAAAAAAGAATCGAGTTCATAAGGAGTGATCTTTTTAAAAACCTAAAGACGAAATACAGGTGCTTCTTTGATTTAATAATTTCAAATCCTCCTTATATTTCACGTGACGAATTTTCGTTGCTTCCCGCGGTTGTAAAAAACGATCCGCGCATTGCGCTTTACGGCGGAAGGGACGGCCTGGATTTCTATCGAAGAATTAGCCGTGAAGCCGGAAATTATCTGAAAAGTGAAGGACTTTTATTGATGGAAATAGGGTGCGGTCAGGCCGAAGAAGTAAAATCGATGTTCGCCTCAGGTGGCGCATTTTGCGGTGTGGAGATTTATAAAGATTATTGTGGCATAGACAGGATTGTAAAAGCAAAAAAAGATGGACAAATTAGTCATAGAAGGCGGCAGGCGCCTTAAAGGCGTGGTTAATATAAGCGGGGCGAAAAACTCCGCGCTTCCGATAATGGCAGCGTCGTTATTAACGGACGATACCTGTGTCATAAACAATGTCCCGTTATTAAAAGATGTTGACACGATGATAAAAATTTTGCGCGCCCTCGAAACAAAAGTAGAGAAAAAAAAGGGCACTCTCATTATCAGCGGAAAGTGCAAAAAGGTCAAAGCCCCTTATGATCTCGTGAGCACAATGCGGGCGTCGGTTTGCGTATTGGGACCGCTTCTGGCAAAAAAGAAATATGCGGAGGTATCATTCCCCGGGGGTTGCGTTATCGGACCGCGGCCTATCGATCTCCATCTTAAAGGTCTGGAAAGACTGGGCTCTGAGATAAAAATAAAATCCGGCTATATACTCGCAAGGACGCGAAAGCTGAAAGGCGCCAAGATTTACCTCGGTGGGCACTTTGGCTCCAGCGTTTTGGCCACAGCCAACACGATGATGGCAGCTACGCTGGCGGAGGGTACAACGATTATCGAAAACGCCGCTTGCGAACCAGAAACGGTAGACCTTGCGAATTTCCTGATCTCCATGGGGGCAAAAATCGAGGGCCATTCGACACCGACCATGCGGATCAAGGGAGTGAAAAAACTTCACGGCACCAGACATGCTATCGTACCTGACCGCGTCGAGACAGGTACATATATGCTGGCAAGCGCCATTACAGGGGGTGAACTTTTCCTTAAGAACGCAAAGCTGGCGCATCTTTTTGCCGTTGTCGACAAATTACGGGAATGTGGAGTTAAAATCACCGAGCGGGAAGACGGTGTTGCGGTAAAGAGAAACCCAAAGCAGGCAGTGAAACCAACAACGATTACAACATTGCCGTACCCCGGTTTTCCGACTGACATGCAGGCGCAGATGATGAGTCTTTTATGTTTGGCCGATGGGATAAGCGTAATAACCGAAAAAATTTATCCGGAACGATTCATACATATCAGCGAGTTGAGCCGCATGGGAGCACATATTTTACTTGAAGGACCAAACGCCATAATAAAAGGCGTGAAGAATCTAAACGGTGCGGATGTCATGGCTTCAGACCTTAGGGCATCTGCGGCGCTTGTGCTGGCGGGCCTGGTCGCAAAGGACAAGACCGAGGTCCACAGAATATACCACCTAGACCGTGGATACGAGAATCTGGACAAAAAACTTTCGCGTGTAGGCGCACGGATTTGGAGAGAGCAAGAATAAAGATAACCCCACGCCAATTAGAGGTGATATTTTGGTAACCACACAATTGGTGTGAGAGGTAAAGGAGAGTGCTATGGCAGTTGTATTGAGATTAAAAAGGATGGGCGCAAACAAAAAGCCGTTTTACAGGATCGTGGCAACGGAGAAAACCCGCTCAAGAGACGGCCGCTTCATAGAGGAAATCGGGTATTATGATCCCAAAAAGAACCCCGCGGTCGTGAATATTGATAAGGAGAGGGCTCTTTACTGGCTGAAAAACGGTGCTACGCCTTCTGTTACGGTCAAAAGCCTTATGAAGAGACAGGGAATTAAAAAATAGCTAGTTAATCGGCGAAACTTATGAAAGTCGATATACTGACGCTGTTTCCGCAAATGTTTAAAGGGGTGCTCGGTGAGTCCATGCTCAGGATAGCCCAAGAGAAGAAAAAAATTAACGTAAGAATACATAACTTAAGGGACTGGACCTCGGATAGGCACAGGACAGCCGATGATAAACCTTACGGTGGCGGCGGAGGCATGGTGATGAAGATAGAGCCCATACATAGGGCACTAACGAGTATTTTGGGTGAAAAAGGCATAAAAAAAATACGGAACAAAAAAAGCTTTAACAAGACTACAAAAATAATATTGCTGACGCCGGGTGGTAAAAGATTTAATCAGGCTTTGGCAAAAAGACTTTCGAAATTAAAGCATTTGATACTTATATGCGGCCATTATGAAGGAGTTGATGAAAGGGTGCGCTTCTTGTCTACCAATGAAATATCGATAGGCGACTATATAATTACGGGTGGGGAGATCCCTGCGATGGTCGTCTTGGACGCGGTAGCGAGATTGATCCCCGGGGTTTTGGGCTCGAGTTCGTCTTTAACCTGTGAGTCCTTCGAAAACAATTTACTTGAATATCCTCAGTATACAAGACCGCGGAAATTTGAAGAAAGGGAAGTTCCCAAGGTGCTTTTAAGCGGTGACCACAAAGCGATTAGAGAGTGGCGCAAAGCCGAATCGCTAAAACGAACGAAAAAGATGCGAAAAGATTTGTTTAAAAAATAAATAAGTTATAAGTGCGAATTTACCCTTGACATCAAAGATGTCAAGGGTTCAATTCGACCGTTCAAGGAAGAAAATCAAAGGAGACAGAAGAATGGATAAAACAAAACAAGTCAAGGAAAAACACAAAACACCCGAGTTTCCCAAATTCGGCACTGGCGATACTGTAGAGGTGCACGTCAAGATAAAAGAGGAAGGGAAAACGAGGATCCAGGTTTTTGAAGGTGTCGTCATAAAGCGAAAGGGTTCCGGATCCCAAGCGACATTTACGGTGCGGAGAGTATCATACGGCGAAGGTGTCGAAAGAACCTTCCAGCTCTGTGCCCCCTCCATAGAGAAGGTAAAGATAAAAAAGAAGGGTTCCGTCAGGAGGGCAAAACTTTATTACTTGAGAAAAAGGAAAGGTAAGAAATCCAAAGTTGAAGAGAAGATCGAACGCCAAACGCCTTCAGATGCTCTACCACGAACGGAAGGCGCGTAAAGCCGGTTTTAGGCGTATTGCAGGTATTGACGAAGCGGGCAGAGGCCCTCTCGCAGGGCCTGTTGTAGCCGTTTCTCTTATTCTTGAAAATACGCGTTTTAAACACCGAATCGATGACTCCAAAAAACTTACCCCAAAGATGCGGCTTCTCGCTTATAAAGAAATTCTAAAAAAGGCCCTGATAGGAATCGGGATTGTAAGCGAGAAAATTATTGACAAGATAAACATACTCAATGCAACCACCAGCGCCATGGAGAAAGCCGTACAAAATCTTGACATCAAACCCGATTATCTCTTGATTGACGGAAGAGTCATATTAAAAACCCGTTGCAGAAAGGCCTATATCATTGACGGTGATTCAAAGAGCCTTACCATAGCCTGCGCCTCGATAATCGCCAAGGTTACGCGCGACAAGATAATGTCAGGATACCACCGGAAATACCCAGAATATGGTTTTTTGCGACATAAGGGTTACGGCACAAAGGAACATATCCGATGCCTCAAGAAACACGGACCTTCGCCCATTCATCGCTTCACATTTCATCCCGTTAATACCCATGGCAGCAACCGCCGCAGCCGCTGATAAGCGAAAAATTGCATAAATTCGCCTATTGACAAAGGATTGTCTATCAATTATAATCAATATAGCAAGGTAAGATGTAACTTTTTATGGCATTTACATTTAAACAAGGAGAGATTGTATGCAAAAGGGTTCTACCACCAGAAAAAGAAACACTAAAATTCATCTTAGGGGCATAGCTGAAGTCGCACAATCTATTGGAATCAAAAAGAAGTATTTGGAACTCTGCGGGCCGTATAAGGCGAAGGTATCGCTTGACATACTCAATGCCTTAAAGAAGAAAAAGACCGGAAAATATGTATTAGTTTCATCAATTACGCCGAGTCTTCTCGGAGAAGGAAAAACGCTTACCACGATAGGTCTCTCAATGGCCTTTGCAAAACTTAAGAAAAAAGCTGTCTCCTGCATAACGCAACCTTCCCTAGGAGGCGTTTTCGGCATGAAGGGAACCGCAACAGGCGGGGGTAACGCCCGGGTTTTTCCGTCTGAAGATATCAACCTGCATCTTACGGGAGACAGCTATGCTGTAGAAGCGGCCAATAATCTATGCGCCTCATATCTGGATAATTCTATTTTTAGAGGAAACCCGTTGGATATAGATCCTGAGTCCATCGTGTGGAAAAGGGTAACAGGGATAAATGACCGGTTTTTAAGAAACGTAAATATAGGGCTTGGTAGCAAAACAGACGGAATTTCGCGAAGGACGGGCTTTGAAACAACCTCCACGAGCGAGCTCATGGCGATTTTAACGCTTGCAAGTGATATAAAAGATTTAAAGGAACGAATAGGGAAAATTATTCTCGGTTTTACCAAAAAGGGTAACCCCATTACGTGCGAACACATAAAGGTCGCAGGAGCGGTGAGTGCTCTTTTAAAGGACGCCCTGAAACCAAATTTGCTTCAGACGACCGAAGGCACTCCATGTTTCGTTCACGCTGGCTCGGTTGGCAATATCTCGCTTGGCGCAAGTTCGATTGTGGCGGATAAAATTGCTCTCGCGCTCTCCGATTATGTCATTTCGGAAACAGGATTCGGAGCGGACCTCGGAGCGGAAAAATCTTTTGACATAAAATGTAGAATTGCCGGTTTCAAACCGGATGCGGTCGTAATTGTTTGCACGACGCGCGCGCTTAAGATGCACAGCGGAGACGTTGAAATAAATGCGGGGAAACCGCCGAGAGAACTGTCGCGCGAGAACGTATCTGCCGTCGAAAGAGGTTTTTCAAATATGGAAAAACAGATCGAGAATTTGAAAAATTTCGGTGTACCGGTCATCGTCTGCATAAACCGTTTCACCGACGATACGGAAAAAGAACTAGCCGCCATCAAAAGACGAATCCTCGGGTTGGGTGTAAACGGCGTGGCCGTAAGTGACGCGTGGGCTACGGGCGGGCAGGGAGGAATAGAGCTTGCCGAAGCCGTCATAGCGGCGTGCAAGATAAAACACGGCTTCAGGTTTCTCTACCCGGTTGACATGCCCGTAAAAGACACGGTAAGAAGGATTGCAAAAACGCTTTACGGCGCAAAAGAAGTGATTTTTTCCGATAGCGCGAGCAAAAAAGTCGCCCTATACAAAAAACTTAAACTGGATAACCTTCCGGTATGCATCGCCAAAACGCACCTTTCGTTGTCCCATAATCCAAAGCGAAAAGGAAGGCCTCATGGCTTTAAGCTGCCCGTTGAAGACTTTCGGATTTATAACGGTGCCGGCTTCATAATTGCTTTCTGCGCCAACATCAAGACGATGCCGGGATTGCCAAAAATTCCCCGCGGCATAAAAATAAACGTTACCGAAGAGGGAAAGGTAGTCGGTTTATTCTAAATTCTCGAAAACGTTCGATGATTAAAGGTAAAATATTTCCCGCCATTCTTCTTTGCACCGCTCTCCTTTCGGGGTGTTCCAGGGGCACTTCGGTTACAGAAAATATCGTACTTATGGACACCTTTGGCCAGATCGAAGTCAAAAATGTCGCAAGCAGGGCAAAAGGAATCAGTGCAATCAAAAAAACGCTCTCTCGGATGGAGCGGTTGAGCAAAAGGTTTGACTACTTTTCCCGCTCAAGCGAGCTCTCTAGAATAAATAAATTAAAACCGGGGGAAATCTTTTCCGTTTCGGAAGAGATGTTTGAGGTCCTTCGTGCATCGCGGAACTTTTACAACCAAACAGGCGGCGTGTTTGACGTTGCATTTCCAAGCGAAAACAAAATTAACCAAGCGGAAAAACCGGCAGGCCGGGATAGCTGGATACTCGACAAAAGAACAAAAACTGTTAGTTTGAAATACGAAGGTGTGAAGTTAAACCTGGGTGGTATAGCAAAAGGATTTATTGTCGATGAAGGAATAAAAATTTTAAAGAAATTGCGCATCACAAATGCCCTTGTTAACGCGGGCGGCGATATGTACTGCATGGGAGGTGCCCGAGGCAAGGGGTGGAAAATCGGCATTCGCAATCCGGCTGATCCGGAAAAAATTATAGCGACATTCGAGATGCGGGATAAGGGTGTGGCTACCTCGGGCGGCTACGAAAGGTTTGAAGAATTTAACGGCAAGCGAAGAATCTCTCATATAATTGATCCGAGAACGGGCCGCCCCGTAGAAAAAATTTTAGAAAGCGTAACCGTGGTCGCAAACGACTGCATGACAGCGGATGCGCTGGCAACGGCTCTATACATATTAGATCCGCGTAGCGGAGTCTCGCTTATCGAGGGTGTTGACGGTGCGGAATGCGTCATTATAGACGAAGAAGGCCAATTCCATATCTCAAGCGGCCTCCGGGGAAAGCTTAATTTCCCGCCTAGTTGAAGTCTTCGGCGGCCAGAGCGTAAGTCTATACCTCGGTTTGACTTGACAAAATTTGGGCAATAATATATAGTTATTGTCAATTGAAAATACGTGGCGGCGTAGCTCAGCTGGTTAGAGCATGCGGCTCATACCCGCAGTGTCAGTGGTTCGAGTCCACTCGCCGCTACCAAATTTGTAATCTTAAATGAAATTATAAGCGCTGTCTGAAATAATGGACCTCATGCAACAAATCCTCAATACCATCGCGCGCTACGACATGCTACGCAAGGGAGACAGGGTCATGGTGGCGGTCTCCGGCGGACCGGACTCGGTATTCCTTCTACACAGTTTGAATCGTCTAAAAAATCGGCTGGGCATCAAACTATGCGTCGCGCATATTGACCACGCCATCCGGGGCAAAGAATCCCGACAAGACGCCCTTTTTGTAAAAGATCTTGCGGGATCACTCGGTTTAAAGTTGGCTTTCACGAAACTAAGTTCAAAAAAAACCAAATCAAAATTATCCTTGGAAGAAAGGCTGCGGGAAAAAAGGTACAATTTTTTCAAAAAAGCTGCAATAAAGCTTGGAGCAAAAGTCGTTGCGACGGCTCACACGCTGGACGATCAAGCCGAAACAGTCCTTATGCGCGTGATAAAAGGCACTTCCCTTAAAGGCATTGTGGGAATTCACCCTCTGTGGAACACTGGCAGTATAAAATTTATACGCCCGCTCGTCGAACTGGAGAAAAACGGTATGCTAGAATATCTACACAAGAAAAAGATCCGCTTCAGGGTTGACAAAACAAACCGAGAAGACAGGTTCTTGAGAAATCGGGTAAGAAACAGGATACTTCCGTATCTTGAAAAAACCAATCCCCGCATAAAAAGGTCTCTTTTTAATCTGGCCGAGTCGCTTAGGGAGGATTTTGAATTCATCGAGGAAGAAAAGGCGAAACGAATACGCATCATAAAGACGAAGAAAGCGCTGTGTTACATAAGCCTCAGAGACATCTTTTTGCAACCCAAAGCGCTACGGAAAGAAATCGTAAGAGAAGCGCTAAAGGCTGTCGGCGCAAACATCAAGAAACTGACCTTCAGGCACTGGAAGGATATCGACATTTTTATACGCGCCAAAAAAATCGGTAAATCGATGGATCTGCCGGGTAGCGTTAAGATGTGTAAGGTGCGCGATCGTTTAATTTTTACGAAGTAAGCGACTCTCTCGGTGCGAAAAGCATTGATAAATGTTGGTATATTTGGTATTATATTAAGCTAACATGAAAAACGAACAGACTCCCAAAAAGAAGGACCAAAAAAAGCCACCGAACGGAAAGAACCTGATTCTTTTCGCCTTGATTGTTTTTGCCGTCATGTATCTAATTCAATGGGCATCCGTGACGTTCGAGAAGGCCCCGCTTGAGATAACCTATAAGGAATTTTTCGACATGCTGCGCGATAACCCTTCGAACGAGCGTGTCGCGTCCGCCGTCAAAATAAACGAGAGGGTAAACGGCAAGCTTATCGACGGAAGAAGATACATTGTCGACGTACCAGAAAACGACCCGGCACTCCTTTCGCTTCTCAGGGACAATGTAAAAGATTTCGACATAAAGCCGCCGAGAACATTCTTTGCAAATCTCTTCTATTCATTGGGCCCCATGATCCTTTTTATGCTGTTTTTGTGGTTCTTTATATATCGTGGAGCCTCAGCCAGCGGAGGTGGCAGGATTCTTTCATTCGGAAAATCAAGGGCAAAGCTTGCGACCGAAGAACACATGCGGATAACGTTTGAAGACGTCGCCGGCGTGGACGAGGCAAAAGAAGAGTTAAGGGAAATCATAGAGTTCCTTACAGATCCTAAAAAATTCCAGCGGTTGGGCGGAAAGATGCCGAAAGGCGTACTTGTCGTAGGGCCGCCGGGAACAGGGAAAACGCTTTTGGCCAAGGCGGTGGCCGGCGAGGCAAAGGTTCCTTTCTTCAGCATCTCTGGTTCGGACTTTGTTGAGATGTTTGTAGGGGTTGGCGCTTCCCGCGTAAGGGATCTCTTCGAACAGGCAAAAAAAAGCGTAAAGGTCACCAAAAAAGGATGTATCATATTTCTCGATGAAATTGATGCGGTCGGCCGACAGCGTTTTGCCGGCATAGGCGGCGGGCACGACGAAAGAGAGCAAACGCTAAATGCCTTGCTTGTTGAGATGGATGGTTTTGACACGCAGGCGGGCGTAATTCTGATAGCGGCGACAAACAGGCCGGACGTACTGGATCCGGCGCTTTTAAGGCCGGGGCGCTTCGATAGACACATAATAATTGACCGGCCGGATATCGTAGGCAGGCAGGCAATATTGAATGTTCACGCCAAAAAGGTCAAGCTTGACAAGAATGTTGATTTCAAAAGGATTGCGAGCCAGACGCCCGGATTTTCGGGCGCGGATCTGGCAAATCTTGTCAATGAAGCAGCCCTCTTAGGCGCACGTAAAAATAAACCGGCCGTAACACAGGAAGATCTGGAAGAATCAATAGAGCGTGTGATGGCCGGGCCGCAGCGCAAATCACGCGTCATCACGAAAGAAGAAAAAACCATCATAGCTTATCATGAATCCGGTCATGCGCTTCTCTCGCTTACGACGCCCGAAGCGGACCCCATGCACAAGGTAACGATAATCTCAAGGGGCATGGCCCTGGGATACACATTTAATCCCCCGAAGCAGGACAGGTACATAACAACGAGAAGTCAGATAATAGCAAAATTAATCGTGGCATTGGGCGGCAGGGCGGCTGAAGAGATACACTTTGAACAATTTTCTACCGGCGCCCACAATGATTTAGCCACTGTATCGGAAATCACCCGCAACATGGTAACGCAGTTCGGCATGAGCGAGAAGCTGGGCCATTTGACTTACGGCAAAAGGCACGCAGAGATTTTCTTGGGAAGGGATATACATGAAGAGAAAAATTATAGCAACGAGACGGCCATGATGATTGACCAAGAAATCAAGAATATTATCGACGGGTGTTACCAGGAAGCAAAGGATACGCTTTTAAAAAACAAAAGCAAATTAAAACTTCTTGCCGATACTCTTTTGGAAAAAGAGGTTATGGACGATAGGGAAGTAAGGAAACTCCTCGGGCTCAAAGAGGAAAAACCGGATGCCGATAGCGATAAACAAAAAAAGAAAGCATGAACTGAGGTGCGGAAGATTTTTGCTCGGGCTTGGCGAGCGAACGCACCTTATGGGTATTCTAAACAGAACCCCTGACTCGTTTTCGGACGGTGGAAAATTTATGAACGAAACCGCAGCCCTTAACCATGTCCGAAAAATGGTAAACGAAGGGGCGGACATCATCGACATAGGGGGTGAATCCACAAGGCCAGGATCTGGCTCTGCCGGCCTTTCCGAAGAACTAAATCGCACCGTGCCGATAATAAAAAAGATATCGCAAGAAATGGACGTTCCCGTTTCGATAGATACCTCAAAACACGAGGTTGCCCGCGAGGCCATTAAAGCAGGTGCTTCGATGGTGAACGACATCACCGGTCTTAAGGCCGATCCCAAAATGGCTCATGTTATTTCTGACTCCGGTGTAGCGATTTCTGTCATGCATATAAAAGGCGCGCCGAAGGACATGCAGGACAATCCGATCTATAATGACCTAATGCTTGAGATTATTGAGAGTCTCGAGGAGTCGATCGATATTGCACTCGGGGCCGGGGTTTCACCGGATAAGATTATTGTCGATCCTGGCATTGGTTTCGGAAAAACCACAGAACACAATCTTACAATAATAAATAGGCTCTCCGATCTCGAGATACTTGATAAACCTATACTTATCGGCCCTTCGCGAAAATCTTTCATCGGAAGGCTGCTAAACAAAGAAGTGCCCGAACGACTTATGGGAACAGCCGCTACTTGTGCGCTATCGATTCTAAAGGGCGCAAATATAATCCGCGTGCATGACATTAAGGAAATGGTCGACGTCGCAAGAATGGCTGACGCTGTGAAGGGAAGTCCGAGACATGATTGTTGAGTATATTGAACTGAGTAAAATTCTTATAGAAATCGCGATACTCTGGTTTGTCTTTTACATGCTGCTTCTCTTTATAAAGGGTACACGTGCCCTCCAGGTCTTAAAAGGCATCGTCATACTCCTTATCGCATTTTTGGTAACTAAAGAACTTCAGCTCGAAACCATAAATTGGATATTGACAAAGCTTTTCACGATATCCGTTATCGCCTTCGTGATCATATTCCAGCCTGAATTGAGGCGCGGCCTGGCTCGGATTGGGCAGTTCGGCATGTTTTCCGGCCAACAACAAACTTTAGAGGAAATTGTAAAGGCTGCGATTGTTCTCTCCAAGAAAAAAATAGGTGCTCTCATCGCAATCGAAAGAGAGATAGGGCTTCGTCCCTATATTGAAAGCGGAATAAAAATGGACAGCCATGTTACAAGCGAACTTTTAAACACGATATTTACTCCGACTACACCTTTGCACGACGGTGGTGTTATAGTGCAAGGATCGATTATTTCGGCAGCGGGGTGTCTTTTTCCACTTACACAGAATCCGCATGTAAGTAGTTCCCTTGGCACCCGGCACAGGGCGGGGATGGGGTTAAGCGAAGAAACCGATGCGGTTGTGGTGGTTGTAAGTGAAGAAACGGGAGATGTATCACTTTCCGTAAACGGGAAGCTTACCCGGCATCTGGATGAAAAAGAATTCGCTCGGTCATTAAACAATATTTTTAGACCAAAAAAGTCGAAAAAATCGGTATTTGACTTCTGGGATAGAGTCATATCGAGAATGGTCAGCAATGGTCCCGAAAAATGAAGACAAGAAAAATCATATTTCACAACGTTGGACTTAAATCGCTGTCGCTTCTTTTGGCTTTTATAACGTGGGTTTACATCGGCGAGGTTGCGAAAGGGGGCGAGGGGAAAACGGTTTTGCAGAAATTTCTGTCGCCAATTTCCTATACCGCTGCCCAATTATTCATCAAACCTATCTTCGTGAGTGAGCCACCCGAAGGGTATAAATTGCTCGAGGAGAATGTCAAGATTGATCCCGAATATCTCATGGTTGCCGGACCCGCAAACGTTCTGGCAAAAAAGGAGTTTGCGTACACCAAGCCCATAGACCTCAGCGAGCACACGAAAAGCAAAATACTGGATGTAGAGTTAGAGAACCTCTCCCGGTCGATCAGTTTTAAAAAAGTGAAGGTCCAAGTTTATCTGCCGATTGAAAAGACCGCCGTTCGGAGCGGATCGCCGAAAGGCACAGAATAATTCTATGTCCAGATTAGGCGTTAACATCGACCACGTTGCAACGATTAGGGAAGCAAGGAAGATTGATTATCCCGATCCCGTGGAGGCAGCCCGTATTTGCGAGAAAGCTGGTGCGGATTCCATCGTCTGCCACCTGAGAGAAGACAGACGACATATCCAGGACCATGATCTACGAACACTTAAAAAAGTTGTAAAAACCAAGCTGAACCTGGAAATGGGTGCCTCAAAGGAGATTGTCGACATTGCGCTTCGCGTAAGGCCTGACCAAGTTACACTCGTACCAGAGAAACGTAAAGAGCTTACAACCGAGGGCGGTCTTGACGTTTTGTCCCAGAAAAAGAAGTTAAAAGCCGTATTAAAAAAGATACAAAAAAAAGGCATCGGCGTAAGCCTCTTTGTCGACCCGGATATAAAACAACTAAAGGCATCTCGCCAGATAGGGGCGTCCATGATAGAGCTACACACAGGTTCGTATGCCAACGCGAAGAACAAAAAGGTGCTTAAAAAAGAATACGTGATTTTAAAAAAGAGCGCGAGGTTTGCCAAGAAAATAGGCCTTAACGTGTTTGCGGGGCATGGCTTAAATTACAAAAATACAAGACGCCTGCGAAATATCAGGGAAATCGAGGAATATAACATTGGGCATTCTATCGTTGCTCGATCGATATTTGTAGGTTTAAAAAACGCCGTTAAAGAAATGAAAGCTATTGTGCGATGATTGTAGGTTCTGGCATAGATATAGTCGAAATATCTCGATTCAGAAAAGCCAAGAAAAAATGGGGCAAGGAATTCTTGAATAAAATTTTTACAAAAAATGAGATCAGCTATTCCAAAAAACGGCGGTTTCAGGACCAACATTTTGCGGCGAGGTTCGCCGCCAAAGAAGCTGTACTGAAAGCATTCGGAGATAACCTTTCCAGCATACATAACTGGCAGGACATAGAGATCATAAACGATAAAAGCGGCAAGCCTTACGTCTGTTTTCACGGAAGCGCAAAGAAGTTAAAAACAAAAGAAAAAATTAACAACGTGGTTCTTAGCATGGCGCATTGCAAGGGCCACGCGGTTGCAAATGCTATTTTGATAAGAGGAGGGTAATGGTAAAAAAACACATTTTGAAGATTCCGCCTCGAAAAAAAGATACCCATAAGGGAGATTTCGGGCATGTTTTTGTTGTTGCGGGTTCTCGGGGCATGACAGGAGCTGCGTCTCTGGCGGCCCAGGCAGCTTTATTGTCCGGAAGCGGGCTTGTTACGTGTGGCATACCCAAGAGCTTGAACCCAATCATGGAAATCAAGCTTACCGAAGCGATGACCCTGCCGTTGGCGGAGACAAAAGAAGGTTCGCTTGCATCGTCTGCCGAAAAAAAGATTGCGGAATTTGCCAAAAAGGTTGATGTCGTAGCGCTAGGGCCAGGCCTTTCCCGGCACGAAGATACGCAAGTGTTGGTGCGGAATTTATTAAAAAGCATAAATAAGCCCGTAGTACTTGATGCAGATGGTATAATCGCCATTATAAATGGTCGTGATATCTTGAAAAAAAGAACCTTCCCGATCGTACTAACGCCACATCCGGGGGAAATGTCGCGGCTTATCGGTAAAGAAGTCCGCCTCATCCAGGCAAGTCGTGAAAAGGTCGCGTCAGATTTTGCGAAAAAAAATGGTGTGATTCTTGTTTTAAAAGGCCGTCGAACCGTTGTGGCGGATTCAAAAGGCCATACCTATATTAACAACACTGGTAATTCAGGTATGAGTACAGCGGGTGTCGGTGATGTGCTAACCGGGATGATAGCCAGTTTCGTCGGTCAGGGCATAACCCCCTACAGCTCGGCTGTAATCGGGGTATACCTGCACGGCCTGGCCGGTGATATTGCCGCAAAAGATAAAGGCCAGTTTAGCCTGATAGCCAGCGATCTTTTAGATAAATTACCCCAAGCCATAAAAGACGTCCTTTAAGCCGAGGTAGCTCAGTTGGTAGAGCAGGGGTTTTGTAAACCTCAGGTCGCTGGTTCGAATCCAGTCCTCGGCTCCAATTGCTTAGCTATTGGCGAAAAATATGATTGAGAAAATAAAAACTCTATACTTGAACGATAAATGTACAGTTAAAGAAGTTGCAGATGAGCTGGGACTTTCTTTTTGGAAGGTTTATAATATGATGAGAGTAAATAACATTCACCGAAGAGGACCTTCCGAGACAAATTATTTGCAGTACGATAGGTATAAGCCTAGATTTGTAATAAAAGAAGATTGCGATCCAAAAAACAAATATTTGAAAGTTGCTGGTCTTATGCTATACTGGGCCGAAGGGGCAAAAGGTGGAGATACTGTTGATTTTGCAAATAGTGATTCAGGAATGATAAAGATTTTTTTGCGATTCTTAAGAGAAGTTTGCGGAATTGCTGAAAGTAGACTTCGGATATATTTGTATGCATTTTCTGACCAAAACATAGATGGTTTAAAGAGATATTGGAGTGAAGCAACTGGAATTCCTTTACAGCAATTTACGAAACCATATGTAAAAAATATGGACAACGCCTTAAAAGACAGAAGAATGCCACATGGAATGATTCATGTTCGATACCATGATAAGCGATTGCTAAAGCATATTAAGCATTGGATCAGTGAATATGCCGAGTTATTTGACAAAGGGGAGATGCCGGAGTAGTCAAACGGACCAGACTGTGTAAGAACGCAGCGTCTTTTCGAAAGGAGAGATGTAAAAGTGGGTGAACTCAGGGAAGCCTAAAGGGGTAATAACCTAAGGTAATCCTGAGCCAAGCCCCACCCTTTTGAGAGATTACCAAGAGGAATGATCAATCTCTCAAAAGGGTGGGGAAGGTGCAGAGACTAAGCGCCCACCGCCTAAGGCGATAAGAAGCTAAGGTGATGAGATAGTCCAAGCCTCAAGGAAACCTGAGGGCACTTGAAATCTGGCGGCCTTTGGCCTACGGAGGTGCGAATCCTCCTCTCCCCACTCTACAAGCTGCGGCTTCGGCGAAAAAAATGCGGAATGTGCTTTTTTTCGCTTCAGCCCAGCGCCGCTCGAAAAAGCATGGGTACTGCACTGGGGCTTGCGCCCGCAGCTGTCCAAGGCGGTCCGCCAAAAGCGGACCTGTTACCCCTTTCCTTCCAAGCGTAGATACATATAAATTAGGGTATAAAAAAGCTAGATATAGAGCCTTTTCTCCAGCCCGAAAATATGGTATACTTATAATAGAAGCATAAAAGTGGCTTATTTGAATACAAATTCGAATTAAACAGGCTGGGAATTTTTTTTCACCAGTTATTTTACGGCTTTAGAAAGTGTAGGGAGGCTATTAGATGAAAAGGGGCGCGAGATCTAGTAGTTTAAATAAAGGAAGATCATATAAAGTGATAATCGCGGTTATCGCTATATGGTCTTTTTTGTTTGTTAGTAGAGGTCGTGAGCTTCACATTGAAAAACCCCGGGCTGCCAGAACGCCCTTAGGGCTTCCTCGCGTCGGCTCTAACAGAGCTGGTAGCTCCGGGCATATCAAAAACCTCGACGTTAAAACCTTCGATTTACCCTCCAGGCTGGGATGCGTAAAGGATTCGTGGCAACCCCGCCGGAAGCAAAATACCTAGTCGCTTGCCTTGACAAAATATCTTTCCAGTGATATTATATGCTAGCAATAAATAATGCGGATGTAGGAGAGTGCCAGAACAGTAGCATTCTTCCTCGCTTCGCTTGGGACATTTTATGCGGGGGTAGCACAGTGGTAGTGCAGTAGCCTTCCAAGCTACCTACGTGGGTTCGATTCCCATCTCCCGCTCCAAATCTTAAAGCGAGGAGCTACATACGGGAGTTCGATTCTCCTCTCCAGTTTAAGCAACCTTCGGGATTGCTTCGCGCCGATTTCGTCGGCGCTCGCAAAGACAAAACCAGCAATTTTAACCTGCCAGAAAATGTCAAAAAAACTTCAAAAAAACCTTGACAAAAAAAATCTACATGGTATAGTGTTGAACTTGTTTACACATTAGTGGACCAGCTTCTCCTACAGAGGGGTATAGAAATGCAAGTTAATGATATTGTAAGGAGTTACAAAAAAGGAAATTCCATAAACGAGATTGCCGTTTTATTTAGCATCTCGGCGAGAAAAGTCCGGCATGTGTTATCTAATAGTACTATTATGATGCGGAATCATAAAGAGGCTTCTTACATAAAGTACAACAAGAACGGCGACCCCTTTGACATTCTGACAACCCTCACACCTGAAGAAGAGCACCTAAAAGCGATGGCACTCGGGCTTTACCTCACAGAAGGCAACACAAAAAATAAAAATTCCATACGCTTTTCCAACTCCGATCCCGCACTTGTAAAGATATTCGTTAAATTTTTGAAAGTCGTCTGTGGCGTCGAAAGCAAGAAAATAAAGACGTCCTTAATCGTGTATCCCGATATCCCGCAGAAAAAGGCGAAAGAATACTGGTCAAAATTCTTAAGTCTCCCTCCAAAAGGATTCACTAAAACCACTGTTTTAAAAAACAGAAACGGCACGAGTTCAAAAAAACATTCGGAGTTCGGCACAATTACCATATATGTCCACAATACGCGGCTTTTGGAAATAATAAAAGAATGGGCACGAGAATATGCCCATGTAGCTCAGTTGGTAGAGCACATCCATGGTAAGGATGGGGTCGCCGGTTCGAATCCGGCCGTGGGCTCTGAAAAAAAGGAGGTAAGATATGGCTAAGGAAAAATTTGAACGCACAAAACCACACGTAAACGTGGGAACCATCGGTCACATTGACCATGGCAAGACCTGCCTTACAAGCGCGATAACAAATGTTTTGGCAAAGAAGGGCCAGGCAACCGCAAAATCC
>JADHYL010000008.1 GCA_016782495.1 Candidatus Omnitrophota bacterium | reverse complement strand
CCGCCGTTTGAGATATCAACCTTTACGGCATCTCCCGAGGCAAGGGCGATTTTTCCCAAAGGCGCCACTATTCTTCCGTGGTTTTCAATGGCGCCCGCTATGAAGACTCCGAAGCCGCTTTCTTTAATGTTTATACTGCCTCTATTTACAAGGAGGGCGTCAAACTCTTCCTGGGAGATCTTTTTGAAGAGATGCTTTTTTTCAAGGAAGTCCTTGTCCGTTATGTCGCGGGTGGAAAGAATTATGCTACCCACATTCACGTTAGCGGTGGGGGCTACATAGATTCCGGATGTGTTTACGAGTATGAATAACCCGTTACAGCTTAAGTTTCCTGAGATATCGCTTCTTATGCCGCCTGTTACTCTGTTCAGGATTTCGCTTGTCGCGGAGGGAAGGTTTACTATTACGGATTCATTCTCTTTTATATTGAAAGAATTGTAATTTATTATGGTGTTATCGGCGGCGTCTATCTTCATGGTATTGGCGTCAGGGTATTCTATGGTGGCGCTTCCGGAAGCCACTTCGTCTATTTCCGGGAGGGCGTATAAACTGGATATGGAAAGGCAAAAGGATAATATAAAAATGACATTGGATATAAATATTTTTTTATACATAGTAATATATTAGTCTAAGTATATCACAGGGTATCAAAAATACAAGACCGGCAAACAAAAAACCCGCACCGGAAATCCGTGCGGGTTTTAATTTATCGAAGTCGGACTTCGATAGATGGTTATTCGACTGCCTCTACTTTCACGGCAAATTTAGTGCCCCTGACACCTACGACAGATGTGGGAGTTTTAACCTCAAACTGCGATTCCGGCGTGTGCACCTTTTGCGCTTTTATGAGGATCTCACCCATGGCCAAATCGAGCAGGGTTTTTTCCGTTCCTGTCTTTTTATCCACTACAAGCCGGGAAAGCATAAGCTGGGCGTTTTCTCCTACCTCCACGGTCGCGGTCTGGCCCATTCCGTTTAAGTTAAGAATTGCTTTCGCGCCACCCTTTGTCTTTATGATATCCCCCTCGTTTAGAACCATGCCGACTTTTGCCGAACTCCAGGCGTCTTTATCCGGGGTTTTTACTTCTGCGGCACCCTTCAGGGTTACGATTTTACCCACACGTTTTTCTATCGCAAAAGAAAACGTTGCAAGGCTTATCGCCAAAATAGCTATACAGGCAAGTTTTAAAATCTTCATTTTTTCTCACTCCTTCTTTTTATTCTCTCTAATATAAGTTTACCATATAAAACACGACAAGTCAAAGTGTAGCATATAAACTGCGGAAAGTCAAACTAAGGGGGGCGTATAATATTTTGTGTAAGTTTTATTGGCAGGTGGAGGCGGGCGTTCTTCCGTCGAACTCTTGTGGCGGCTGGCAAAAAGTAAGCAGAGAGGGGTTTTTTAGCAGTTAGAAGGCAAGCTTGTGTTCGTTGCCGGAGCGACTCTCAAAAATTGCGAATACAATCCTGCCATTCAGTGTTATAAGCATTTTTGCCCGCCTTGCCCGCGGCTTCGCCGCGAGGCGAGCCGGCGAGGCAGGCATAATGAGCAATTTTTGGAGAGCGAGAAAATGGCAGGACTCCATTTTCGAGCGGCAAGCGGAGGCAACAACGCAAGCTTGCCTTAAGACGAGCCGAGAAAGCCCCATGCCTGCCCGCGGCTTCGCCGCGAGGCGAGCCGGAGGGGCAAAATTAGGTCATTCGAAGAGGATGCGGAAGAAGCGTTTGCCTATGCGGATCTTATATTCGGCGCTTTTACTCAAAGTCTTATTGGGGTCTTTTTCTTTTTTGCCGCTTATCTCGATGGCGCCTTCAGCGAGCTTTCTTCTTATCTCGCTTTTACTCTGGCCGGTTGCGCTACTTAAAGCGCTTGCGATATCTAACTTTTCTGCTTTTATCTTCTTGAGCCCCACGTTGTCAGGAAAAAGTTTTTCCTTGAACGCTTTTTCAAAATCGGCTTCTTCGGCTTTTGCGGCCTTTTCGTTATAATACTCGGTTATAATAATTTTCGCCAAAGTTTTCTTCGCCTCTTTCGGATGTAGCCTCCCGTCCGCTAATCCGCTTTTAAGTTTATTCATGGGCTCATTTGTCAGAAGCTCATAATATTTAATCATGAGCTCATCGGATATCGACATTATCTTGCCAAAAATCTCTTTTGGTTTTTCGTCTATGCCTATATAATTACCTAAGGATTTTGACATTTTATCCACGCCGTCAGTCCCTTCCAATAACGGCATTGTCATCACAACCTGTGGCTCTTGGCCGTAAGCGGTTTGAAGGTTGCGGCCCACAAGCATATTGAATTTCTGGTCCGTTCCGCCTAATTCAACATCTGATTTCAATACCACTGAATCAAAGCCCTGCATGAGAGGATAAAAAAGTTCGAGGAAACTGATTGGTTTATTCTCTTTTAGTCTTTTTTGGAAATCGTCTCTTTCCAAAAGGCGAGCTACGGTATACCGCTTGGCAAGTTCTACAAATTCATCAAAAGCGAAATGCGGCTTGGAAAACCACTTGCTGTTACGCTCCAGCTTGAAAACTTTATCATTTTTGGTCTCTAGGATCTTGTTGACTTGTTTTACATAGGTCTTAGCGTTTTTTTCAACCTCATCCCACGTAAGGGTTTTTCGTGTTTTAGACTGTCCGGACGGGTCGCCCACTAAAGCGGTAGCGTCACCTATTAAAAAAATCACCTCGTGTCCCAGATCCTGAAAGTGCTTGAGTTTTCTTAAAAGAACCGTGTGGCCCAGGTGGATATCGCCAACGGTGGGATCGAAGCCGGCTTTTATCCTGAGAGGTTTTTTTGTTTTAATGGATCTTTCGATTTTTTTAACAAGCTCGGTCTCTTGAATAATCTCCGTGGCACCGCGTTTAATAATCTCTAATTGCTTCTCTAATGACTCCATAATAACCTCTTTAACAGGCAACTGGCAACAGGCAGCAGGCAGCAGATTTGTGGGAACCGCGCCGGTTGACTCTTTATTTCTTCGTGCTTAAGGCGATTTTTTTCTGCACGCCGTCGACCATGAGTATCACTACCTCTATCTCATCGTCAACCTTAAATTTTTCCTCCAGCTTCTCATCGGGCCCGAGCCCTATCTCGGATATGTGAAGAAGCCCTTCCAGGTCCTTCTCCAGTTCCACGAACATGCCGAAATTAGTTATCTTAGCGACCTTTCCTTTTATGACGGCTCCCGGGTTGTATTTCGCCTGTATTTCATCCCAGGGATCCGCGGTAAGCTGCTTTATCCCGAGGGCAATTCTTCTATTTACGCCGTCCACGGATAAAATCATGGCTTCTATCTTGTCTCCTTTTTTCAGGACATCCTTCGGGTGCGCCACTTTTTTCGTCCAGGAAAGGTCTGAAACGTGCACGAGGCCGTCTATGCCCTCTTCCAGCTCTACGAATGCGCCGTAATCCGTTATATGCCTTACTTTGCCTGTTATTTTTTCTCCTACCTTGTACTTCTCCTCAACGCCTTCCCACGGGTCCTGCTCGAGCTGTTTTATCCCGAGGGATATTTTTCTTTCGGGTTTATTTATATCCAGAACCATGATTTCAACCCTGTCGCCGATCGCAAGTATGTCGCTCGGAGAGTTATGCTTCTTGGTCCACGAAAGCTCAGAAATGTGGACAAGGCCCTCGATGCCTTTTTCAAGTTCTACAAATGCTCCATAAGGCGCAAGGTTCACTACCTTTCCGGTGGCCTTGCTCCCGAGGGGATATTTGGCCTCAATGTCTTCCCACGGATCTTTTGTCTTCTGCCTTATCCCGAGGGAAACCCTCATCTCGTCCTTTTTGTAATCCAGGACCATCACATCCACTTCGTCGCCGATGGTTAAAATTTCACTGGGGTGGTTTACTCTCCCCCAGCTCATGTCCGCGATGTGAAGGAGCCCTATTATGCCGCCGCCTATGTCGATAAAAGCCCCGAAATCCGTGATGTTCTTAACCGCGCCTTTTACGATCTGGCCCTTTTCAAGAGAGCCGATCACCTTTTTCTTCTCTTCTTCTCTCTTATGGAAAACGGCCCCTTTTCGGGAAAGAACCACATTTTTGCGCAGTTTATTTATTTTTACAATTTTGAATTCCAGCATCTCGTTATCGAGGTCCTTGGACATGGCCTGACTGGCGGGTAAGAATGCCTCTACGCCGACGTCAACCATGAAGCCGCCCTTGACCCTTGTGGAGATCCTTCCTTCTATAATATCGCCCTCATTGAAGCTCTTTACTATCCTGTCCCAGCCTAAGGCGCGCTCCACCTTCTCCTTGGAAAGCACTACCATACCGTTTTCGTCTTCCTTTGACTCAAGGAGAACGTCTATCTCGTCTCCTACCTTTAGTTCGTCCGAAGAGCGAAACTCGTCTCTGGATATAACGCCTTCCGACTTATACCCTATGTCAACCATCACCTCCTTAGGCGTGACATCGATAATTTTCCCTTTAACGATCTGCCCTTCCTCCAGATGAGCTATCGTGCCTTCATAGATACTTGGCGTTTCTTTCATCTTTTTCTCCTCTTTCATCAGTAATCACTCCTTATTCTTTTTATTATTTCCTCTATAGCGTAAGGCGGCGTTGATGCGCCAGTCGCTATTCCTATCTTTTTTTTGCCTTCGTAACACCTTTTATCCAAGTCTTTTCGGCTTTCTATATGGTATGTATTTTTATTGGCCATTTTACAAATCTTCGCGAGGCGCGTCGTGTTGGCGCTATTTTTCCCGCCTATTATTATCATTGCGTCAACCTTTTTCGCTATTTCTTTCGCCTCTCTCTGCCTGTCAATGGTGTTCTTGCATACTGTATTAAAACTTTTTAACTCTTTTAAGTTTTTTTTCTCCAACTCCGAGAGGATTTCCCTGAAATTCGAAAGAGTCGCCGTTGTCTGCGAAATTAAGGCGACCTTCTCGGGCCTCGCCCCGAAGCGCCTGGCCTCTTTCCCGGATTTAAGGACGCGGGAATTTTTACCCGCTATGCCCCGAAGCCCTCTCACTTCCGGATGCTTCCTGTCGCCCGCGATAATAGTAAAATATCCTTTCTTTTTCAGATCCGCCACTATTTTATGCACCCTCCCCACAAGAGGACATGTTGTATCAATAAATTTAAGCGCCCTATTTTTTAAAGCGCCGGGGCTTATTCCGTGAGACGGTATGAGAAACTCTTTGGTTTTTGACTTTCCGCTTTTTACGGCAAGCCCCTTTATGTCTTTTATTACCTTTAAACCCTTCCGGGAAAATTCACGCACAACCTGGGGATTGTGTATAATAGGGCCTAAAGAATAAATCGTTTTTTTCTTCTTAAGCGCTTCCCCGGCGATATTGAGGGATCTTCTCACCCCAAAACAAAATCCCGAGTGACGCGAGATGATTATTTTTATCTTACCCATGCTTAAGGCTCGCTATTGATTCCATTACTTTGCTGCCGATCGCCGCGTAAAGTTCTCTTTTATCGGAAAGCTTTACAGCCTCGCTTATGTCTACCGCCTTACCGATCTTCGCTTTAACTTTGCAAAGCCTTAAGCGCCTTTGTCCTCTGGGAAGCGCTTTCTCGGTCCCGGATATATATATAGGTATAATAGGCGCTTTCGCCTTATAAGCGATAAGCCCGATACCCGATTCGGCCTTCTGAAGTTCGCCCGTTTTTGAACGCGTCCCTTCGGGGAATATACCGACCGAAGCCCCGTTTACGAGTTTCCCGATGGCTTCCTTAAGCGGCTGGAAAGCGCCGGTTTTTCTCTCAACGGGTATGCATCCGACCGCCTTGCACCACGCTCCTAAAAATGGCCTTTCAAAGAGCTCTCTTTTTGCCATGAATGAAATTTTTGCGGTATTACACGCCACGCCCACCAAGGCCGGGTCTATGTAGCTGGCGTGGTTTGAAGCCATGATAAAAGGGCCTTTCTTTGGCAGATTTTCTCGCCCTGTTACTTCAAACTTCAGCAAAATTTTTAAAAGAGCTTTAATTATTAACCGGGAAATAAAATACGTCATCTAATATCTTTAACTTGCGCCAATATCTTATCCACCACTTCTTCTATAGTCATATCCGTCGTATCGATAAGACGCGCATCTTTTGCTTTCTTTAAGGCCCCCACCTTGCGGGTCATATCTGAGGCGTCTCTTGCTTTTACGTCTTTTTCCACTTCAAGAAAAGAAACGTCAAAACCTTTTTCTTTTAATTCCTTAAAACGCCTTTCTGCCCGGGTCCGGGAGTTTGCGTCCAGATAGAATTTATGCGCTGCGTCCGGAAATACGACCGTGCCTATGTCGCGGCCTTCCATGACCGCGCCGGATGAGGCGCGCCCGAGTTTCTGCTGGAGCCTCACCATGTTTTTTCTCACGCCAGCGGTGCCCGCCACAAATTTCACTTTCGCCGTAATCTCCATGGATCTTATTTTCTCGCTCACGTCATTTCCGTCGAGAAGCACTTTAAGGTCGCCTCCCGATTCGACTAAACGGACATCCAGATCTTTTGAAAGAGCGATTAATTTCTCTTGATCGTTAAAATCCGCGCCCTCTTTTACGGCCTTAAGCGTGAGGGCTCTATACATGGCGCCGGTGTCGATGTATAAGAATTTGAGATTCTTTGCAACTAATTTCGCAACGGTGCTTTTACCGCTACCCGCAGGTCCGTCTATGGCTATTACGTTTATACGATCCACTACTTTATCTCGTCGCGGATTTTTTTCGCTTTATCCAGGATCCTTTTTATTTTCTTATGGTCTTTTCTCTTTATTGCGCCCTCTAGCGCCTTTAAATTCCTGGCGAATATCCTTATAGACATCAAAGTATCTTCTCTGGCGGAAAGAAATATATCCTTCCAGAGTTCGGTATCGGAAGACGCGACTCTTGTTGTGTCCTTAAGGCTTCCCGCCGAAAGCTTAACGGAGTCTTTCGTCTGCGAAAGCGAAAGCGCGTAAGAAACCGCGTGCGGCAGGTAGCTGGCCAGGGACGCGTACATGTCATGTTTCTCGGGCGACAGGACAAAAATCCTGCATCCCAGGGCTTTCCAGAATTCTTTTAAACGGTTTAAGGCTCTTTTATCCGTTTTTTTCGTTTTTGTTAAGACGAGCGAAGCGTTATTGAATATTCCGTCATCGGCGTTCTCGACGCCGCTTCTGTCAGAGCCGGTCATGGGATGGGAGCCGACAAAATTTATTTTTTTAAACCTTAACTTCTCAAGCTTTCTTACAATAGACCTCTTGGAGCTACCCACGTCGGTAAGGATGGCCCCTTTTTTCATGGATCTCGCGGCTCGTCTGGCGAGAGTCTCGATTTTTCCCACAGGCGCGGCGATGACGACAAGATCCGCGTCGCTTACCGCTTTTTCAAGGTCGAGAGTGGCCCTGTGGACCGCCCTGAATTTAAGGGCTTTCCTGCGCGAAACTTCCCTTCTTGCGACCCCGACAACTTCGCCTGCCAGCTTTTTCTTACGCGCCGCCAGGCCTATCGAGCCGCCTATTAAGCCAACCCCTACTATCGCTATCTTCTTAAACAACTTCATAGCTTTCTCCCGACCGCTTCTGCCACATCCTTGAGCTCTTCCATGAGCTGGTCGAATTTCTCGGGGTAGAGACTCTGCGCGCCGTCAGAAAGCGCCTCTTCCGGGCTTGGATGCACTTCAATAATAAGTCCGTCGCACCCTGCGGCAACCGCTGCCCTGGCGCACGGAGAAACGAGTCCCCACTTGCCCGTCGCGTGTGACGGGTCAACGATGCACGGCAGGTGGCTTAAGCTTTTCACAAGAGGCACCGCGCTTATATCAAGCGTGAACCTCGTGGCGTCTTCAAAAGTCCTTATGCCGCGCTCGCAAAGGATAACGTTAAAATTCCCTTCCGAGAGGATGTATTCGGCCGACATGAGAAACTCTTTAATCGTATTTGACATGCCTCTTTTAAGAAGAACCGGTTTTTTTGACCTTCCGACTTCTTTAAGAAGGTCGAAATTCTGCATATTTCTGGCGCCTATCTGTATAATATCGGCGTACCTTTCGACAAGTTCCAGGTCCCTTAGATCCATGAGTTCCGTGACTACTAAAAGGCCTGTTTCGTCTTTGGCCTTTTTCAGATATTGGAGGCCCTTCTCGCCTAACCCCTGAAAATTGTACGGGCTTGTGCGCGGTTTAAACGCGCCGCCGCGCAACACTTTTGCGCCGGAGGCCTTTACCTTTTTTGCGATATCTATGAGAAGGTCCTCTTTTTCAACCGAGCACGGGCCCGCCATTACCACGATTTCTTCGCCGCCTATTTTAACGCCGTTACCCAAATCTATGATCGAGTCTTCTTTCTTGAAGTCCCTCGAAACGAGCTTGTAGGGTTTTAAAACCGTCATTACCTTTTCGACGCCCGGAAAAACCTCAAGCGGCTGTAGGCGGATCGCATCCTCGGCGCCTATGACGCCAATTATGCTTCTCTCGATGCCTTTCGAAAGCCACGGCTTAAGCCCAAGCTTTTTGATCTTCTCGACAATGTGGTTAATTTGTTCCTTCGTAGCGTCTTTCCTTAATACGATAATCATGGAAGGCTCTCCTTTAGCGCTTTTATAAATTTCTTATTCTCTGGCATGGTGCCTACGGTAACTCTTATGCAATTGTCAAGCTTCCAGGCGCTCATCTCCCGCACAATTACACCCCTTCTTAATAACTTCCTATAAATCTTTTTGCCGTCTTTATTTACTTTGAAAAGCAGAAAATTCGTAACGCTCGGCACATATCCGATCCCCATCGAGTCCAGTTTTTCGCATAAAAAGCGTTTGCCGTTTTCCACAAGTTTTTTTGTCTTTTCAACGTGTTTGGCGTCGGAAAGCGCGGCCACCGCCGCAGCCTGAGCAACAGAATTCACGTTAAACGGTTCTCTGGCGCGGTTTAGGCAATCAATTATGCCTTCTCTGGCCATTCCGTAACCTACCCTCAGGCCCGCGAGGCTGTAAATTTTTGAAAAACTTCTCGTTATTATGATATTCTTTTTTTCCAGGTATTTTTTCGTTTTGGGATAATCCTTAACGTCTTCGGCAAATTCAAAATACGCTTCGTCAATAAAAAGTATCGTGTTCTTGGGTATCCTGGAGATAAGAAATTCCATCTCATCTTTGGTAATATAAGTGCCCGTAGGATTGTCGGGATTAGCGATGAAAATAAGTTTTGTTTTCTTGGATATGAGACTGGCGATTTTTTTAACATCGTATCTTAAGTCTTTTAAGGGCGCGAATTTTATCTTCGCGTCATGCACCTTTGAAGCAATTTCATAGATGAGAAATGTCGGCTTTGCGATAATAACCTCATCCAGCGGTTTAACGAAAGCGCGAAGCGCCAATACGATGATCTCATCCGAACCGTTCCCTACAATAATATTCTCCGGTTTTACCTTAAGGCGGCCGGCGAGAGCCTTTTTAAGGTAAAAACATCCCCCGTCCGGATACCTGTTTATGGAGCGAAGGGATTTCTCGGCCGCGCGGATAGCGTCTCTTGAAGGAGGAAAAGCATTCTCGTTTGACGCCAGCTTAATGGCCTCCTCCAGGCCGAGCTCTCTTTTTAGCTCTTCAATAGGTTTTCCCGGTATATACGGTTTTATTTTCAGTATGTTTTTTCTCGCCAGGTTCTTCATGTCTCAACAAATTTTCTTCCAACCGCCCCGGTTCAACCGACCCGGTTGGCATGATGCCAACCGGGTCGGTTGAACTATATTTTATTTACCCACCGGATACGAGCCGAGCACCTTTAGGTAAGTGCAGGATCTCTCGAGTTCCGATAGCGCTTTTTTAACCTTTTTATCTTTATAGTGGCCTTCTGTGTCCACGAAGAAGTAATACTCCCACGCCTTAAGGCGCGAGGGCCTTGACTCTATCTTCGTGAGATTTATTCTGTTCTTCTTGAAAGGAACCAGGGCGTCGTGAAGCACTCCGACCCTGTCCTTTAAAGAAAACATTATGGATGTCTTGTCTTCCCGCGTAGGCTCTGCAGGATTTGCCCCTATCACGAGAAACCGCGTGACATTGTGCGCGGTATCCTCGATGGATCTGGCCAATATTTTAAGCGCGTACTTTTTCGCGGCCAGGGGGCTGGCTATGCAGGCCGTGTTGGACTTTTTGGAACTTAGTTGGGCCGCTTTTGACGTGCTTGAAACCTCGATGAGTTCTAGGCGCGGGATATTTTTTTCGATCCACTGCCGGCACTGGGCGAATACCTGCGGGTGAGAATACACCGTTTTTATTTTCTTAAGATTTTTCGCCTTGCTTAACAGGCTGTGCGAAATCTCAAGATAAATTTCCGAACATATCTTGAGATCCGAATTCACGAACATGTCGAATGTATAATTTACGGCGCCCTCTATGGAGTTTTCTACAGGCACGACACCGTAATCAGCCCTCCCCTTATCCACTTCGGAAAAGACCTCTCCTATGCCGCCGCAATCAACATAGTCCACGCTGGATCCGAACTTGCTTAAAGCCGCCAGATGCGTGAAGGTAAGCGGTGGCCCCATGTACGCGACCCGTATCGGGTTTTCCAGGCTTAAGGAGCCCGACATGATCTCCCTGTAAATCGCCTTTATCGATTCGGGGGAAAGTGGGCCATTGTTTTTCTTAAGGATTTTCTCGTAAATCTCTTTTTCTCTATGCGGCGTGTAAATGTCTTTTCCCAGGATCCTTTTTATTTTTCTCACCTCAAGCGATTCTTTTGCGCGTTTATTGAGAAGCTCGATTATTTTTCCGTCAATCTGGTCTATTCTGCGCCTCTGGGTGTCCAAGTGCATCTTCCTCATCCCCTTTCTCAACTTCAAGTTTCATTCTATTATCATCCTTATTAAAGTCCAGGTCGTGTTCCGTAAAATCGCGCAGTCTCGGCAGGCTCTCCAGGTTCTTAAGCCCGAAGCGCTTTAAAAATTCCTCCGTGGTTCCGTAGGTTATGGGCCTGCCCGGAGCGTCTTTTCGGCCCCTTACCTTTATAAGGCCTTTATCAAGAAGCGTCTTTATGACACCGTCTACGTTGACGCCTCTTATTTTTTCTATCTCACTTCGCGTTAACGGCTGCTTATAAGCGATTATCGCCAGGGTTTCAAGCGCCGGAACGGAAAGCTTTGTTTCATCCCTTTTGAAAAGCTTGCTAATCCATGGGGCAAACTCAGGGTTCGTCACTATCTGGTAACCGCCCGCAAGCTCGGCTATGCTGAAACTACGCTCTTGGCGTTTATAGTCCTCCCGAAGAGACTCAATGGCTTCTTTTATTTCCGCGCCTTCCATGCCGTCAAGCGCCTGTTGTAATTCCTCGATTTTTAAAGGTTTTTCGCTTACAAAAAGTAGCGCCTCTATTACTTTCTTTATCATGACATCTCTCATACTGTCATTGGTTCTCTAAAAGTTTAATTTTTCTGCCAATCCGGGCTTCTCACTATCTCTATCTCGTCGAAAGCAAGTTTTTGTATAACAATTATCTCTTTTAACTTCACAAGCTCCAGAAGCGCCAGAAAGATCGTCACGACCTCGTCCCTGGTTCTCGTGCCCCTAAAAAGTTCGCTGAAAAACATCTTTGATTTATCGACCAGCATGTGAAGTATCTGGTGAATTTTGTCGCTTACAGTAAATTCATCCTTGATTACCTGATGAAAGGCGCTTTTCGGCACTTCCTTCAAGACCTTACTGAAGGCCGTTATCAAGTCAAAAAGGCTCGCCTCAAAGTATGAGCCTTCGCCCTCGGGCTTCACTTCATCTGCCGGAGGCCTCGTAAAAGCGTCCCGTCTTTGGAGCTGGAGTTGTTTTAGCTCGCCCGCCACTTCTTTAAATTTTTTGTACTCAATGAGTTTTTTAACGAGCTCCTCCCTTGGGTCAACCTCTTCGGGCGTTTCTTCTTCTTTTGGCTCTGCCGGAAGCAGCATTTTACTTTTTATGTGCATAAGCGTTGCCGCCATCAGGATAAATTCACCGGCTATTTCAAGATCCAGAAGCTTCATGACTTCCAGGTATTCAAGATACTGGTCGGTTATCTTGGCTATGGGAATATCGTAAATATTGATCTCGTCTTTTTTTATTAAATATAAAAGAAGGTCGAGCGGCCCTTCGAATACCGGAAGCTGAACCTTATAGGTCATGGACTACCCCTACTTTTTTGCGGACTTCTTTCATCGTTTCGGAAGCGGTAAGCCTTGCTTTCGCTTCCCCTTTTTTCAGAATATCAATTAGCGCCTTTTTGTCGCTTAAAAGCCTTTCCCTTTTTTCGCGTATCGGCGTAAGTTTCTCTATCAGAATATCCGCAAGCTCCCCTTTACACTTTATGCAACCTCTCTTACTCTCTTTGCACGACTTTTCAACCTCCTTCGCTTTCCCGGGAGCAAATACTTTATAATAAGAGCAAACGTTGCAGATATCGGGGTGGCCGGCGTCGTCCAGGTGTATTTTTTTCGGGTCCGTTATCATCTTCATTGTTTTCTTTTTTATAGTATCGGCGTTGTCCGAAATCGAAATGGCGTTATCGAAGGACTTGCTCATCTTCCTGTTGTCAAAACCCAAAAGTTTCGGTATTTCGGTAAGAACTGTCTCGGGTTCCGGAAAAACCTTTCCGTAGAGATTGTTAAATTTTCTTACAATTTCCCTCGTCAGTTCCAGATGCGCCTTCTGGTCCATGCCGACAGGCACTACCGAAGCCTTATAGACCAGTATGTCCGCGGCCTGAAGCACGGGATACCCGAGAAAACCGTAAGTCATGATGTTGCGGCCTTTAAGCTCTCTCAACTGTTCCTTGTATGTCGGGTTTCTTTCCAATAAGGAGAGAGGCGTAAGACATGACAAAACCATGTTTAAATCCAGGTGTTCCCTTATGTGTGACTGCACGAAAATCGTGCTTTTGTCCGGATCGATCCCGCAGGCTATCCAGTCAGCCAAAATTTCTATGGAATTTCTCTCCAGTTCCTTGGGGTTTTCATACTCGCTCATGAGGGCGTGCCAGTCCGCTATCATGTAGAAACATTCGAATTTTTCCTGAAGCTTCACCCAGTTATCCAGCGCGCCTACAAGGTGCCCCAGATGCAGGGGCCCGGTCGGCCTCATGCCGCTTAAGAGCCTCTTATTCATCACTCCCCAAGCCTCCTAGTTATCTTTTCTATCCTGAAACTCTCTATTAAGTCTCCGGCTTTTATGTTGTTGTAACCCTCCAAAGCTATTCCGCATTCAAACCCTTCCCTGGCTTCCTTTATATCGTCTTTAACATGTTTTAGGGACCTTATTTTTCCTTTAAAAACCACCTCTTTGTTTCTCACTACTCTTACCTCGCCCGAACGCGGGATAACGCCTTTTGCGATGTAACACCCAGCCACCATGCCGACTTTAGAGACGTGAAAAGTTTGCCTTACCTGCGCCCTTCCCAAAAATATCTCTTTTTTTATCGGCTCGAGCATGCCCTCGAGCGCGGCTTTTATGTCCGCTACCGCTTCGTATATTATGCCGTATAATTTTATTTCAACCATTTCTTTCCTGGCTATCTCTTCCGCCTTCGGCTCCACTTTTACGTGAAAGCCTATTATAATCGCGTTGGAAACAAGGGCGAGCATGACATCAGATTCATTTATATTGCCCACTCCCATATGTGTTATGTTGACTTTTACTTCTTCGGTCGAAAGCTCATCCAGCGACGTCTTTAGCGCTTCTATGGAACCCTGGACGTCGCTTTTCAAAATAACTTTAAGCTCCTTTGCGCTTCCGTCTTTTATGTGTTTGTAAAGATCTTCCAGGCTCATACGATGCATACCGCTAAGCCTTGTAAGTCTTTTATTTTCCTGTTTTAACGTGGAAAGCGTCCGAGCTTTTTTCTCGTCTTTAACTACAAAAAATTCATCGCCTGCTTCCGGCACGCCGGAAAGGCCGAGAATCTCCACGGGAGTCGAAGGCGGGGCGAGGTTGATCCTTTTGCCTTTATCGTTTATCATGGCTTTCACGCGGCCATAGTGAAGGCCGCTTAATATAATATCTCCGAGCTTTAATGTCCCGTTTCTTACTAAAACCGTAGCTACGGCTCCCTGTCCCGGCGAAAGCCTTCCTTCGATAACAACCCCGCGCGCGCGCAAGCTCGGGTTTGCTCTGAGCTCCAGAAGCTCGGCTTCTAAAAGAAGCATTTCGAGAAGCTTGTCAACGCCTTCTCCGGTCTTTGCCGAAACCGGAACGGTGATTGTTTTGCCGCCCCAATCTTCAGACATTAAATTGTGCTGCGCAAGTTGTTTTTTTACTTTATCAAGGCTTATATTCGCGAGATCGCATTTATTGATAGCCACTACTATGGGGGCGTCGGCCGCCCTCGCGTGGTCTATCGCCTCCACTGTTTGCGGCATAACACCGTCGTCAGCCGCCACGACAAGGACAACGATATCCGTTGCGGTGGCGCCTCTTGCCCTCATGGCTGTAAATGCCTCGTGGCCGGGCGTATCCAAAAATGTAACGCTGCCCCTTTTTCCGATCGGCACCTCATAAGCCCCTATATGCTGGGTTATGCCGCCCTTTTCCTTTGCCGCAACTTTTGTTTTTCGTATGTAATCCAAAAGGGAGGTTTTCCCGTGATCGACATGTCCCATGAAAGTAACTATAGGCGCTCTTATAACCGTTCCTTTTTTCCCCTCGGTAATTTCTGCGTCTTTGTGTTCCTTTAAAAGCTCCTCTTCCATGGTCGGTGGTCTCTTTATTTCATATCCGCGTTCCCCGGCCAGCTCGTAAACAACTTCATCCGGTAAATTCTGATTGAGGGTAATAAGTATTTTTTTCTTCATGAGCGATGCGATTATCTCGTTGGGTTTTATATTTAATTTTGCCGCGAGCTCTTTTAGCGTCAGGGGAAGTTTAAGCTCCAGCGCTTTCAGCGGTATTTTTTTTTCTTTAGATTCCTGGGGTTTTTCTTCTTTTTTTTCGGGCGCTTCTCTCTTTGCCTTTTGGGCCGGTTTTTCCCTTTCTTTAGGCTCCTCTTTGGGTTTTTCTTTCGGGCGGGATTCACTTTCTATCTCATGGCGCGCAATTTCGGCGGTTTCCTCATCGAGGACGCTCATGTGGCCCTTAACTTTTACGCCAAGCTTTTTAAGCCTCTCCACAAGGTCTTTGCTTGACAAACCCATTTTTTTTGCGAGTTCGTGGACTCGTACGCTCATTTTGTTTCTTCTTCCTTGTCGATGGTTGGTTTTTCTTCTTTTTTATCCGCGCTTTTTTCTGTGTTTTTACCCAAAGTAATTTTTGCGGAATTTATTATTTTCTCCGCCGTTTTTTTTCCGACACCTTCCAGCTTCACCAGGTCCTCTACGCTTGATGCAGCAATCTTTTCTACGCTGTCAAATCCCGCCGCCGAGAGCACCGACTGCGCTTTTTTGCCGACGCCGTCCAGCGATTTTATTGATGGGGCTTTTCCCTCGGCTTCGCCCTTCGACAAGCTCAGGGCTTCGCTCGGGACTCCCTTTGGTCGTTTCTTTGTTTTTTTCTCTTTCTGGGGCTCTTCTTTCACTTTCTCAGGTTTCGGCTCCTCTACGCCCCTTATATCCAGCTCCCAGCCTATAAGCCTTGAAGCGAGTCGCACATTCTGCCCGTGTTTGCCTATGGCTATCGAAAGCTGATCATTTTTCACAATAACCTCTATTAACTTTTTTTCTTTATCGATCTTGGTCTTGAAAATTTGCGCCGGGCTCAAAGCCGCTTTAAGGTATTCCTCTACATTTTCGTTCCAGCGCACGATATCGATTTTCTCCCCGTGCAGCTCCCGGACAATATCTTTAACCCGGTTTCCTCTCATGCCCACGCACGCGCCCACGGGATCGATCTTATCATCTTTCGAACGAACAGCCATTTTTGTCCGTTCGCCGGGTTCGCGCGATATCGACTTTATTTCCACTATACCATCGGGGATCTCCGGTACCTCAAGTTCAAAAAGTTTCTTTACAAGCGTAGCGTCAGAGCGGGAAAGGACGATCTGCGGGCCGCGGCTCGTTTTCGTAACCTCGAGAACATAGGCGCGTATTCTGTCGCCCTGCTTATATCTCTCATTCGGGCACTGTTGCGATTTAGGCAGAATCGCTTCTGTCTTACCTAAATCTACAACGATGTTGCCTCTTTCAAACCTGTGCACTGCGCCTGTGACTATGCCGCCTACCCTGTTATGGTAGTCGTCAAAAATAACTTCTCTTTCCGCCTCCCTTATTTTCTGGATAATCACCTGTTTGGCGGTTTGGGCGGCTATCCTCCCGAATTCGTTTGACTTGATCTCTTTGCCTTCGGAAGCCACTTTTATCTGGCCCGTTTCACGGTCAATGGTAACCGTTACGTCTGTTTCCCGGTTGCCCAGAATTTTTCTGGCAGCGCTTACAAGCGCGGATTCAATGGCGGAGAAAAGGACCTCCTTCGGTATGCCTTTTTCTCTTTCTATCGAATCCAGTATCATCAAAATATCGTCTCTCATATATGGCTCCAATCAACCTCTAGTTTTGCACTTGCGATTTTTTCCCTCGGAATTTCTGCCGAAACGCCCTCTTCGTCTATGACTATATTGTCCTCGCCCAAGCCTAAGAGGGTCCCGATAAACACCTTCTTATCCGTTACGGGCTCATATGTGGTGACTTTTATTCTTTTGCCTACGGCCCACACAAAATCTCTATCGGTTTCAAGCTTCCTGTCCAAGCCGGGAGAGGACACCTCCACGATGCACCCTTCTTCAATTATGTTTTCTTTGTCGAGAAATTCACTTAAAGTGTTATTTATATCGGCGCACTCATCCATTGTGATGCCACCCTCTTTATCCAAAAGCACCCTGAGCACCATTTTGCCGCCTTCGCGTTTGTATGTAGTATCAATGATAAAATACCCGCGTTCTTCGGCTATAGGGTCTACCAGTTCTTTTATTTTCGCGAGTGCTTCCATTTTATCAAAAATAAAGAGTGGGATCATCCCACTCTGTAATAAACACTCCCTCCTTATTGAGCGTTTCTTAAGTAGGGTTATAATACTATATTACTTATATATTGTCAAGCGCGAAGTTGGAGTTTGTAACTAACATGTCAAGATGTCCGCTGTTTCTAACAAGTGATGTGTCCGCTTTTGGTTAATAGTAGTCGTAGCCCTTTTTCTTTTGGATACCTTTTCTTTTTGTGAATAGTGTGAATTTGTGGATAAGCCCTTGGG
>JADHYL010000007.1 GCA_016782495.1 Candidatus Omnitrophota bacterium | reverse complement strand
TATTTTCGTCTTTAGCATTTTTTGGATTTTCTTGAGATAGTTTTTCGCATTTTTGGGCAGTTTTCTAAACGCTTTAATGCCTGTTGTATCCTCGCGCCACCCATCCATTTCTTCATAAACCGGCTCGCAGTTATCCAGAAGGCTTATGTCTGTCGGAAAAAGGTTATACGTCTTTCCTTTGCATTTATACGCCACGCAGATTTTTATCTTGTCAAGTTCATCCAGGACGTCAAGCTTGGTCACCACGAGCTCTGACATGCCATTAACCATTATCGAGCGCTTTACCAGGCATGCGTCAAACCAGCCGCATCTTCTCGGCCTTCCCGTAGTCGCGCCGAACTCGCGGCCCTTGGCTCTTATCTTCTCCATCATGATATCGCTGAATTCCGTGGGAAACGGGCCTTCGCCGACCCTTGTAGTATAAGCCTTGACCACGCCTATGACCTTGGCGATTTTTGTAGGGCCCACGCCTGTGCCCGTCGAGGCTCCGCCGGCTGTGGCGTTACTGGAGGTAACAAAAGGGTATGTTCCGTAATCCACGTCAAGCATCGTGCCCTGGGCGCCTTCAAAAAGTATGGATTTTCTTTTTCCTATGGCTTCGTTCAAAATTAGGGTTGTATCAGCTACAAAATCTTTTATTTTTTCCCTGTAAGAGACGTATTCTTTATAAATATCATCAAACGAGAACCCTTTAAAATCGTATAAAACTTTCAGGACCCTGTTCTTTTCGTCCAAGTTTTCTTTAAGCTTCGCCTTGAAAAGACTGTCATTAAAAAGGTTCTCGATGCGTATACCGGAACGCGACACCTTGTCGGCGTAACAGGGGCCTATACCCCTTTTCGTAGTTCCGATTTTACTTTTACCTTTTCTCATCTCTTTTAGCTCATCGATTGTCCTGTGATACGGAAATATAAGGTGCGCGCTTTTGCTTACAAAGAGCCTGCCTTTTGTTTCTATGCCTTTTGACCGGAGTTTTTCCACCTCTTCAATAAGCGCTTTAGGGTCCACGACGACGCCGTTTCCTATGACGCATATCTTTTTTTTATGCAGGATTCCTGACGGCACTAAATGCAGGATAAAACTTTCCTCGCCTATGACAACCGTGTGGCCGGCGTTATTACCGCCCTGGTAGCGCACGATGTAGTTAAAATCCTTGGCCAGGATATCAATGACTTTTCCTTTTCCTTCGTCCCCCCACTGGGCGCCGACTACTATTATGTTTGACATAAGTTTAGGTTTTCGGTTTTCGGTTTAACCTATCGAAGTCGGACTTCGATAGGTAGTGTTCGCTTATTTTAGAGGCGACATCGTGAAAATTTCCTTCGCTATATCCGGATATTTCGCGATAAAGCAAAGCTCATCTTCGGTCAGAGGTTTTTGCGTGTGAACGTTTGCGTAACGTACCAGTTCCAGAATTTTATTCGCCTCTTTCTGGTTTTTAAACTTGACCTCTAACTTCTCGTAAACATTCCTGAAACCTTTTATCCCGCTATATTCGCCCGCGGTAATGCTTCTTCCGGTTTCTATAATCTCGGGTTCGCCGCGGCCGAGTTCCTCAAAATCGTAAAGTTCGTAGTTACGCCTGTCTTTTAACGCGCCGTCGGCGTGTATTCCGGATTCGTGCGCGAAGGCGTTGTTGCCGACAGCTACCTGGTTTACAGGAATCGGTATGCCGAAAGCGTAAGAGGCGTATTTCGCGATTTTCCAGGCCATTTTTAAATTTATCCTCTCGTCCAGTCTGTACTTTCCCTTAAAGCCGCTCGAATACTTTATCGCCAGGATAACGCTGACAAGGTCGGCGTTCCCGGCGCGTTCGCCCATGCCGTTTACGGTCGTATTTATGTAAGCGTCCACCCCTGAATCGATTGCCGCTTTAGCGCCGGCGACGCTACAGGCCACGACCATTCCCAAATCATTATGACAATGAAGCTCTATAGGAACTTCAACGCTTGAAGCAAGGTGCGCTACGCGGTCATATATGGTAAAGGGATCGTCATACCCCAACGTATCGCAATATCTTATCCGGCACGCGCCCGCTTCCTTTGCGGCCAGCGAAAACTCCACCAGATACCCCATGTCGCTCCTTGAAGCGTCTTCGGCATTCACGCCTATGGTTTTTATGCCTTTTTTTCTTGCCGTTTTTACCGCCTCTACCATGTTATCTATAACGTCTTTCTTGGTATATTTTCCTTTGAATTTTCCCTGAATCATCTGGTCCGAAGTGGAAACAGAGAGATTCAGGTGCCGAACATCCGTCATCTCGGTTGCTGCCATGACATCTTCTTTTATCGCGCGCACCCATCCTTCGAGTATAATCGGTTTTAAAACGTCTTTTTCGGCTAACTTTAAATTGGCGTTTAAGTAATTTGTCTCGTGACGCGTAACAGGAAAACCGAACTCGCTCTGATATGCGCCTATCTCATTTAGATAAATGTTTATCATTGTTTTCTGTAGTTTCGCTAAGCCGAGCCGCGACGTCTGGACGCCGTCCCTATTGGTTACATCGATAATTCTGATTATGTTTTCTTTTTTCTTCATTTTCATTACCCCTTTACAGCTTTATATACTTAACCTCTCTTATATGTTTCGCTTTGCGTATCTTGCCGAGCGCCGTTTCGGAAACCGCGCCATCAACGTTTAAAACAGTGATAGCGCTTCCGCCCGGTTTCACGCGGCCGAAGCTCATACCCGCAATATTTATTTTATTTTTCCCCAGAATCGTTCCGATCTCTCCCACTATGCCGGGCTTATCCTGGTTGAAAATAACAAGCATGCTGCCTTCTGGAACAACATCAACATAAAATTCGTTAATTTTTACTATTCTCGGATCTACTTTCGTAAAAAGCGTTCCCATTATAGAGCTTTTCATTTTATCGGTCTCAATTTCCACATATATGAGGTTCGCGAAGTCCTGTATTTCTTTTGTTTTTTCCTCGCTTATTGTTATGCCGCGCTCGCGCGCTATTACCATGGCGTTTACATAATTTACATTTTCCTCCAGAGCCAGCGCAAGCATTCCCTTTATGATAGACCTCGTCATGTGGTCTAAGTTATATGAAATAATATCCCCGACGTATTTTATCTTCACCTTTTTTATATAACCTTCGGCGAGCTGGGCGTGCATGCTTCCGATCTTCTCCGACAGGGCCAGATAAGGTTCTATTATTTTTAAAAGTCCCGGCTCGATTGAAGGCACGTTCACCGCGTTTCTTATGCCTTTTCCCGTTATGGCGTCTTTTATGCTGTTCGCCACGTCTATGGCGACATTTATTTGCGCCTCCTCAGTTGAGGCCCCGAGATGAGGGGTTGTAACAACTTTTTCCATTGCGACAATCTCTGAGTCTTTGGGCGGCTCTTTTTCATAAACGTCCAACGCCGCTCCGGCCACGATGCCATCCTCTATGGCTTTCATAAGCGCGTTTTCATCCACGATTCCACCCCTTGCGCAGTTTATGATTCTGACGCCTTTTTTCATCTTCTTGAAAGCACCTTCTCCTATAATATGAAAAGTATCGTTGGTTTTTGGCGCGTGGACTGTTATGTAATCCGACCTTTTGAAAATCTCGTCAAGCTTTACCGACTCTATGCCTAATGATTTTGCCTTTTCAGGGATGAGAAATGGGTCGCACGCGATCACCTTCATGCTAAAGGCAGTGGCGAATTTTGCCACTTCAGAGCCGATCCGGCCCAATCCTATGATGCCCAGAGTCTTTCCGTAAAGTTCAACGCCCATGAATTTCTTTCTTTCCCACTCGCCTTTTTTGACTGACGCGTTGGCCTGCGCTATGTTTCGCGAGAGCGCCAGTATCAGCGAAAAGGCGTGCTCTGCCGTCGAAATGGTATTACCGCCGGGAGCGTTCATGACAATTATGCCGCGCTTGGAGGCCTCCTCGACATCCACGTTATCCAACCCCACGCCTGCCCTTCCGATATACTTAAGCTTCTTTGCCTCTTTTAAAATATCTTTTGTAACCTTTGTTTCGCTGCGCACAAGAAGCACGTCGTAATCAGGGATGATCTTCTTAAGCTCCTCCGGCGGAAGTTTCGGTTTCACGTCAACCTTGAAATTCTTCTCAGCTTTAAGTATCGCCAAACCTTCTTCTGCCAACGGATCGCTTACAAGTATTTTAATTGTCATTTAATTCCTCCGGTTCCGCTAACGACAACTATACTTTTATATTCTCTTCCTTCAGAGTTTCTTTGAGTATTCCGAGCGCGCGCTCGAGGTCTTCGCGGTTTATCCCGCCCATGTGCGCAATTCTGAATATTTTGCCCTTAAGTTCGCCCTGGCCGCCCGCGAAAATAACGCCCTTAGCCTTCAATGATTTAATAAGCTTTGAGGTATCGATCTCTTTCGGGACTTTAGTAGCCGTTACGGCATCTGAAGGGCTCTTGGGAAAAATCTCAAGGCCCAGTTCTTTAAGGTACTGGCGCACGAATTCAGCGTCTCTCATGTGTCTTTTTATGAAATTATCCACCCCTTCGGCCATAATGATGGAAAGGGCTTTTTCGAGGCCTATAACAAGCGTTATGGCCGGCGTCCACGGATTGTCGGATTTTTCTATGAGCTTGTCGTATTTTTTAAAATCAAAATAGTATTTCGGGAGGGTGGATTTTTTAACAAGCTCCCACGCTTTCTTGCTTACCGCGCAAAAAGAAAGTCCGGGCGGTATCATAAAGGCCTTTTGCGAACCTCCGATTGCAATATCAACATTCCACTTGTCCATTTCAAATTCATCCGAGCCGAGCCCGCTTATAGCGTCCACGACCAGGATCGCGTCGGTTTTCGCGACAATATTACCTATAGACTTGACGTCGTACACCGTAGCGGTGGAGGTCTCGCAAAGATGCGTAAATACGGCCTTGGCATCCGGATTTTCTTTCAGAGCTTTTTCTACCCTGGAGGGATCCGGCGCCGCGCCCCACTCCACATCTATAGGAACGACGTTTACGCCGTAAGCGTTACATATTTCTGCAAATCTCTCGCCGAATTTACCGCCTATCACAACGACCGCGGTATCGCCTTTTGAGAGCGTATTGACGACGCTTGCCTCCATCGCTCCCGTTCCGCTTGAAGTAAAGGTCAATACGTTGTTCGCGGTTTTAAATATTTTTTTTAAGTTACCGTTTACGGCCTTTGTGAACTCCATGTACTGCGGCGTCCTGTGATGTATGATAGGTTTTGCCATCGCTTCCGCGATTTTCTCTGGAATCGGAGTCGGCCCGGGGGTCATAAGGTATTGCTTCGTCATGCTATGTTCCTCCCGCCCTTATTTCTTCTTCCTCTTCATCGTCTCTATCACTTCGTCCACCAACCCGTATTTCTTCGCTTCTTCGGCTGACATGAAGTAATCCCTGTCGGTGTCCTTTTTTATTTTATCCATTGGTTGTCCGGTATGCTTGACAAGTATTTCTTCTATTCTTTCTTTCAGCCTTAAGATTTCTTTCGCCTGTATGCTTATATCGGTCGCCTGGCCCTGCACGCCGCCCCATGGCTGGTGTATCATGATGCGCGCGTGGGGAAGCGCGAACCGTTTCCCCTTCGTGCCCGCCGCCAGTAAGAGCGCTCCCATGCTGGTCGCCTGGCCGACGCAATAGGTGTTGACGTCGGGTTTTACGAATTGTATGGTATCGTAAATCGCAAGGCCGCTCGTAACGTGTCCGCCCGGCGTATTTACGTAAATGCTTATATCCTTTTCCGGGTCTTCCATCTGCAGGAAAAGAAGCTGCGCAATCATGATATTTGAAACGTTATCGTCGATCGGGGTGCCGATAAAAACTATCCTGTCTTTAAGAAGCCTGGAATAAATATCGTATGCCCGCTCGGCTCTGCCTGTCTGTTCAATAACCATCGGGACTAGTACGCTCATGGCTACCTCCTTATTTTCCTTCTGTAATTTCCGCGTTTTTAAGTAAAAACTCCAGGGCCTTATCCTCTTTTATTTCCTCGCCAAGACCGCCTAAAAGATTTTCTTTCTCGTAATAGCTTCTAACCTCCTCCTGGGGCCTTCCAGTGGATAAGGCGATCTGGCTCAATCTCGCGTCTATGTCTTTTTTATTTACCTCTATTTTTTCCTTCTCGGCTATCTCATCCAGGATAAAATAGATACGTATTTTATCTTTTGCGTCCTCTTCCAGCTTTTTATCCAGTTCCTTTATTTTTTTCTCCGCTTCTTCCTTCGCGACGCCCTTTTCGGAAAGGTCCATTTCCAGCCGTTTCGCGAAAACCTCCTTTTGCCTTTTAACAAGGCTGGCGGGCACGGAAAATTTATTGTCCTTAAGAAGTTTTTCCAGGATCTGGTTTTTCATGTTTATGGTGAGGTCCTTTTCCTTGCGCGCGAAAAGTTGCGTCTCGATTTCTTTTTTAAGGCTATCCATATCCTGGGAGTTGAGATTCTTGGCGAACGCGTCGTCCAGGACCGGAAGTTCCTTTTCTTTAATTTCGTTTACGGCTATTTTGAATTTTGCAGCCTTCCCGGCGTATTTCTTGTCCGGGTAATTTTCGGGTAGTTTAGTATCGATCTCCTTGGTCTGGCCCTTTGAGGCGCCTATGAGGTCCTCGCCCATGCCCAAAAGAGAAGCCTCTTTATCGGCCAGAATCCACATGTTTTTGTTCAACTTGGTTATCGGCTTATCGTCTATAAACGCCTCAACGTCCGAGATGGCGTAGTCGCCTTTTTTTACGCACCCTTCGGCATCCTTGTATTTCGCGTACATGTTACGTAGCCTTAAAAGGGTTTCGTCAACTTCCTCCCGCGACACCGAAATCCTTGTTTTGACTACCCTAAAGCCCTTATAATTTTTTAATTTTACCGCCGGCCTTGTGTCAACCCTGGCCTCGAAAGTAAGGGGCTTGTTTTTTTCCAGATTGACGTTAAAAACCTCCGGCATGCCGACAGGAACTATCTTGTGATCTTCAACGGCTTTTTTGTAGCCTTCCGGAATGAGTATTTTAAGGACTTCCTCTTCGGCCGTCTTTCTGTAATGTTTTTCCAGGAGGTCCTGCGGCGTGTTTCCCGGGCGAAAACCAGGCACTTTCGCCACCTTTTTTATATTCTGGTAGACCTCTTTTGTGGTTTTGTCAACCAGGTCGGGGGGAATTTCGATTTGAAGAAGTTTCGTACACTCTTCTATGTTTTTTATTCGCGTTCTCATAAGCAGCCAATTATATCACATGGTAAACTTTTCGCCAAGATATATCTCCCGGGCTTTCGGGTTGGTTATGAGCTCGTCCTTGGTGCCTGATATGAGTATTTTCCCTCCGCACATGAGATAAGAGCGATCGGTAATGGTCAATGTCTCCCGCACGTTGTGGTCCGTAAGAAGTATTCCGAGATTCTTCTCCTTTAGCTCCTTTATGACCTCCTGGCAATCGTAAACAGCTATCGGGTCTATGCCGCTAAAGGGCTCGTCCAGCAATATGAACATAGGGTTGGTTACCAAAGCGCGCGTTATCTCAAGCCTTCGCCTTTCTCCGCCGGATAAGGTGTAGGCCTTGCTTTTCCTTAAGTGCGAAATCTTAAGTTCCTCCAAAAGCTCGCCCAAACGGCGCTTGCGCTCTTTCCGGGAGAAATCAAGCGTCTCAAGAATGGCTAATATGTTTTCCTCCACGGTGAGCTTGCGAAAGATCGAAGGCTCCTGCGAGAGGTACCCGATGCCTCTGCGGGCCCTGTGGTGCATCGATATGTTGGTTATGTCTTTTCTGTCAAAAGTTATTTTTCCCTTGTCCGGAGATATTATGCCGGTTACCATGTAAAAAGTGGTTGTTTTTCCGGCGCCGTTGGGCCCCAAAAGCCCCACCACTTCTCCGCGCTTGACGTTTATATCCACGCCGTCCACAACGCGCCTGCCGGCGTACTCTTTTATCAATCCTTTTGTTTCTAATAAATGCATTATAATTCTTTTTTATGCTTTTGAGCTTTTTAAAACGACGTCTTGCCTATGTCTTCTATGCGTCCCCTGTGCTCTACCCTGACATTTCCTTCGGTGATGATCCTCGCAACTTCGTTTGTTTCGGGATTTAAAAAAACCGTCAGCCTGTCCGTAAAGGTATCGCTGTCTTTATCCGTTATTTTAACATTGTTGTTGAAAATGGCCACGTTTTTTTCGAGATCTATCTCAAAGGGACCACTGCATACGATTTTTTTATCCGGCGCTATATTCACTTCCACTTCCCGCTGAAACGTCACCCATTTGAGGCGCGGTTTGGTAATAGCGCCTTCGCCTTTACATGTTATATTCTGCCTCTTTATGAGGACCTCGGAATCGGTCGTGATTTCCTCGGTTTCGGAGTTCCATTTCGCGTAATCCGTAACGAGTTCCCCGCCGTCTGAGGTCGTTCCTATTATGTTATCCTCGAGTTCTATATCCTGGTTTTTCTTATTATAAACGGCTCTGTCCGCGAGAAGCGTGAACGTAACGCCCTTGTCGTAAAAAACGGCTTTTAAATTATTTATTTTTATCTCGTTAAGCACCACGTTTGCCGACTCGCCCTCCAGGTTCCATTCTATTTTCCTATCCTTGCCAAAACCCTCAACCCTGAAAGAATAAACCTCCTGCTTGATCTGTAAAAGTTCCTCCGCGGGAATGCTCTCGGAGGGTCTTTTGGCTTCCGGAGAGGCAACTTCTTTTTTGGAACACCCGCTTAGACAAGCCGACAGCAATAATAAAATTACTATTAAGCTTCTTGAGATTTTGTTTTCCATCTTTTATGCATCCATACCCATTGGCTTGGATATTTTCTTATATATGATTCCACGACGCGCGACCACTCCTGGGTGTTAAATCTAATCGTCTCTTCTTTATTGCCCTTATCCACGATTTCTATCGGTTTTTCAAAAACGAGCCTGTGGCCGCTTTTTTCCCTGATCAAAAAACACGGAATTAAAGGCGCTTTACTCGCAAGCGCTATGGCGACCGGCGATTTTGGCGTGAACGCCGGCTTTCCGAAAAAATCAACAAATACGCCGTCAACGCTATCCACGTCCTGGTCGGCCAGGATGCCCAAGGGTTCGTTTCGTTTTAATGCCGCCAGAATTTTTTTCGGGGATTCTTCTCTATAAATGATTTTGATGCCTTTGGCGGAGCGCATTTTATTCATAAGATTTTCGTATCTTTCGAAGTATATGCGCTTCGCGATGGCATTCGCGCCATAACCCTTAAGCGCGAACCACATCGCCATAAGGTCCCAGTTGCCAAAATGCGAAGCCAGTACGATAATGCCGTTCTTTTGCGAAAACGCTTTCTCTATTATGTCAACGCCTTCCGGCCTTACCCATTTGTCAATATTACCTTTATTTATCTTATACGCGTTCAGAAGCTCTATGGCATTTTTGCAGAGATTAAGAAAAACGCCCTTTACGATCCTTGCGATCTCAGCATCCGTTTTTTCCGGAAAAGAGCTTTTTAAATTTTCAAACGCTATTTCGCGGGGTTCTTTTAGCAAAAGATAAATAACCTTTCCCGCGAGTTCGGCCAGAACTAACCCCACCTTCACGGGTAACATAGAAACAAGAAAAATGCCGATTCTCGCCAGGTAATATATATAATAGCGCCTCGTCTTGATCTTCATTGATAGCTTAGTATATTAACATAATATAATTAAAGGCGCAAGATGAAAAGAGGTTACGTCGACCTGCGGGGATACTGTCTTTTTGGCTCATCTCAAAAAATTGTGAAAAGGATTGAAAGTAAATAAACTAATAGGTTTTATGAGGTTACGCGGAGAGGAAGATTTCGGCGATGCGGTCGTATTCTTTCTGGGCGTCGTAGCGCGCCGCGGGCCTTAAGGTAAGAGAGCCTTTTACTAGCGTGGCTACTACGGCAGATACGGTTTGTGGATTATCGTCCGCCATGGCCTTGATGTAGTCTTCCGCATCAACTTCGCTTAGGTGGAAATGCGAGCGCAGGTAAAAACTTAAAAGTTGATACACGGCGGTGTTTTCTCTTATGCTTTTTTCGTCAACCCGGCGCGCAAGAAGCATAGTCGCGTAAGCGGTTTGGAGGAACTTCTGCATGGATTCGCTTTTTTCCGTGACGGCAGCGTAAACTTGCGTTAAGCGAATATCGTACTGAACGAACCTTATTCTGGCTTTTTTAAGCGCCTCGAGCTTTTCTCTCGGAGTTCCGATCGGGAGAAGAGCGATCGTCCTATTATCCGGCAATTTGCCGGCTTTTATTTTCTCCAGGATTTCATCGGCAAGTCCTTCAGGTTCATTCGCGTTTAAATATTCAAGTTTGAATATATTTTCACAACCTCTCTCGTGTTCTTCAAAAATATCGCGCTTCCCGTAAAAATAAAACGGAACCAAGAGCGTGTATCTCTCGCCTTCGAATATCGGTATCTCTTTTGCGGCCTCTTCGGCCAGCTTCTCCATTTCTTCGATTTCCATCGCTATCGCTTCTAATGCCTCGCTCGGGCTTCGTCCGGGTTTTCCCCTCCCGGCTCTTCTTGATGGAGCGCCCTTCAAGTGCCCCTCAACACTCTTCTGAGTAGCGCCAAGCATTCTCCATCTCGCGTCACTCTGATGAGGTTCTGTTTCATTAAAATGCGTTGATAGCAAAGTATCAAAAACCGTTAACGCTTCGGGGAATGTTTCGCCATATTTTGTAGATAGCTGACTTCTGCTAAATACCCTATCGTCCGGATTTTGCATGGCGCGCATTAACGCCTCGATAAGATCCAATGCGACTTCGCCGTATACCGTGGCTAGAGTTTTTCTATCTGCTTCCCTTTCGTAGGCCGCTATTTCATCGCTCATCGAGGCCTGAGCGGGTTGCGAAGTAACGCTTATTATTAAATATTTTATCCTTTCGGCTCTTTCCATTCTTCTTTCTGCCATTTCTTCTAAACCTGCTGTAGGCGGCTCGGGGGTTTCATCCGCAGCGCCGGCGTAATCCCTGGTGGGTAAGATTTTATCGAAAGACTCCACTGGATCTAATTTTGCCAAATCGGGATTCGGTTGATACCACGCCTGCTGGTTTTCATAATCGCGTTTAGCCTCTATTAAAAGATTCGTAAGCCAAAGACCGTCAGGCGTTACGGTGCTTAATAAACCGAAGTGGGTGCAAATTTCGGAAAATAATCTTTCTCTTAGCATTTCTATCGCCTGGTAATATTCCGGTGTTCCTTTGTCGCTGAATATAGAAAAAAATCCGGGGATTTCCGGATCTATCCCGTGGAAGAATTCTTCGGTAATCATCGTATCAAAGAGATCGTTTTCTAATACAATGTATAAAGCGCCGTCGCTTGAATGAGAATAGACGGGCATTTGCCAGGGCGTGCCTTTTTCTTTAAACATTGTAACCACCGGTAGTTCTTCGTCACGATTTTTGCGAATAACCACAAGCGGTTTACTGTAAAGAATATCGCGTAATCTTTCTATTGCGTCTCTTCTAACTCCTAACTTTGCCAATAGGCCTTCTTCCCCTCTTCCGCCCCGTAGGCCCAGGAATTCATCAATAAATTCTTTCTGTTCACTGTAACCGAAAGTATATTTGGCTTCTATGTAATTACCTATCTGGAGTCCGTAAGGGCCCCGAATTTGTTCGGCCACCGCGTAATCGCCTTCTTCCATTTTGCGCTCAATCCATTCATCAACCGCCTTTCTCTCGGGCTCGAGTGAGCGTTCGTGTTCCTTATATCTATCGATTGCGACCCTATCCGGGCCCCGCCTTCGAGGAAACGTTTCCATTCCCGCATCTAAATCTTTGAAGCTTGCCGGAAATTTTCTGTATTCGCCAAGGGTTAATACTTCAAGTGGCCTATCCCTTTCCTTTGCCACACCTCTTTCGCATATCACATAATAAACCCTGGCCTCGGTTTCAGAGTAAGGGTCATCTTTTATTTCGCATCGTAAGGCGTAATATCTTGTACTAAGAATATCCGGGGTTAAGAGCATGAATTTAATTACAGCTTTTGAAAATACGCTTTTTTCAGCCTTGAATTCTTTGTTCTCGCCCAAAGTAAGAAGAATCGGGTCTTCGGTGTTTATTTCAATTCTCGCTATATCCTTATGTTCTATACCCTGTAGCGGCCTGAATATTACGCCTTTTTCTTTTGACGCGCGCACTATTTTATCCGCCTCATCGGTCAAATGCGGATTTATGTGGTTACCCGGCTCTTGCGCTTCCACTAATATTTCTTGGGCGGCTTCCAGTAAAGCTGCGTCAAGCAATGCTCTCTCTTCGGAACTCGCAACTTCCCCGGATTCAATTAGTACAAGAAGCGCTATAAATTTCGCGCTCAAGGCATCATATCCCGTATTCTCAAGTCTTGCGAAACCTCGTAGCGCCCTTATTTGATCTGCTCTTTCCGCAAGCTCGGCTCTTGTCCTGGCAAATCTTAATAATAAGGCGTAAACCTGCGCTCTCGATACTAATGTATTTCCCAGATTCTCTCCTATAGCTTTTAAGCCGCGAATAAAATCTTGCTGAGACCTGTCGGGGCTGAGGGTCTCAACAAATCTTCTCGCAAGCTCTCCTTCACTCCAGCTTGTTATGCCGCTTTCTCCTGCGGCCGCGTAGTCCCTGGAGTATTCTTCACCCGCCGCGTTCACGCCTCTTAAATGTTCAAGATTTACGGGCGCGATATTCACCAGCTTTGTTTGTAACTTGGCAAGGCGTTCGGATGCCGGTAGCACTAAAGCCTCTTCTCTTGCCAGATGTCTCAATTCATCGAGTTCATTTCGGGCAACGAAATGACCGCGCCCTGTATCCGCCGCCCGAGCGCTAAGCCCGCACATAACTCCTATTTCATGCATTAATAAGTTATTAAACCTCCCTGCAAATGCCGCAATTTCAACACCACGACTTGCGGGTTTTTTTCCTTCAAGGCAAGCCATTAACCCCTGCCATTCTCTCTCATCAAGCGCTATCCAGACTGCGTAACTACTGCTATGCGCAGATACCTTTACTTCGCGCACAACACCCACTGCATCTTTCATGTGTATCACGGGGAGCTCTTCGTCCTTTGCCCGCACAAAAATAAGGTCTCTTCCGAGTATGGCCCCCCTAATTTCTTCATATCTTAATAAACCAAGCTCGCCAAACTGCCTAAGCAAATCTATGCGACCTAATAGGCCCGAGATTTGAGGCTGGCTACATTTAAATGACTGGCCTTCTCTGACTTTGTCCCGCCAGAATTTGTCCAGCACTTTCTCGTGTTCCACGTAGTCGCTAATAACACCCTGTTCTTTGGTTTTCCTTTGCGGAAGGACGCCTCTTGCTATTGAATCCTTATACTTTTTGTATTCTTTTTCCGTATAAATATCGATTTTGAATCCGCCGTCCTTATCCCGCTTAGGAGAGAAAACTGCATAGTAATCTTCCCGAGTGGTTTTTTTGTCTTTTACGGATACGGAGCATTGAAGCAGATAATATCCGTTGGGTAAGACCTGCATTTTGTTAAAAAAGAAGTGCGCTTGAAATGAGCTATTAACTGATTTTTCCCAGGCTTCTGAATCGACGCGCACCGTCTCCGTATATACGCCTGGTTGAATCTCGCCTCGCCTGAATCTTTTTTTATTAAAATCTTCGGGCCTCGAAGGAAGGTCAGACGCGCGGCCCTCCGCTATCTCTTCCAACTTGCATTCAAGGAGAAACCTTAAATTTCCTATGCGCTTATATTCTGTGTCCTTAAGGTCATCTGATATGAGTGGCGGACTTAACTTATAGGTATCATTTTGGTAAGCGAATGCAGGAGTAAGAACACCGCCCGGAAAGGCGGTGTTTATCACGAAGCTTGCTAAAACTATTAATGAAATTATACGGTAAGTTCGTTTCATCTTTTCTGGTTGTCTGTTGTCTGGTTGTAAGGTAATTTTATAGAATATATGCTAACTTTTTAATGTGCTAATTACCTTTACTATACAATATTATAAGCCAATTGTCAATGCTAAATATCTGACTTTTTTAAATTTTAACACCATCTATCGAAGTCGGACTTCGATAGGCTCAATAGACTTTGCACGCCTATAATCCAGAAATTCTTTTATCGAAAGCTGGTAACCGTCCGGCCCATTGAAGATATTTAATATAAACTCTCTGTGTGTAATAGACGGGAAATTTCGCTTGCCAATATAATCCATGTAGCTACTCCAACGATATTGTGACAAAAATTTTAAAGCCTTTGGTACATCGCGTATTTCCGCCTCTCGCCAGTTTACTCCAATAAGATCAAGCGGATTTGAGTGAATATAATGGGGTACATATTCAAAATATTCCTCTTTATCCACCGCATTTATATGGGGCCTTCCTTGAAACAAAACTCCCTTTCTGGAATGCTTTTTATTGAAATAATGCGTGTACCCTGTCCCTAATTTCTGCATAAACTTACTTATGCCGTTGTCAAGCACTTGCTTTATTAAGAGATGAAAATGATTGGGCATTAAACAAAATGCCAAAATTTCTACCAATAGTTTCCTTTTTCTTTTTGCTGTACTTAAATTGTTATTTTTGCTATTTCCTTTCGAAAAATTATATCCGTTATTATTAGCGGGGAGTGTATCATTGAATTCAAAAAGATCGTGAATGAAGCGAATATAATCTTTGTTTTCTATATATATCGCGCGTCCGTCAACACCCTTATTGCAGATATGATATATCCCTCCATTTACGAGCTTCGGCTTTATCGAAGTCCGACTTCGATAGATTGAATCTTCTATTTCATACATATAGACCCTCCATCTTTTTTATTTTAATCTGTTTATTAAATTTGATACGTATACCGTTTTCATGTCCTCTATAATATAAGACAATCAAAATGCTCTTTTGCTGCATTTTTTTTAAAAAAATTGGTATTAAAGTGAGATTTACTTAATGTGGAAGGTTAAAAGAATTTATCGAAGTCCGACTTCGATATTCGCGTTCAACCGTGGTCTTGATGCCGCCTCGAAGATTAAACTCTGTCTTTATCTTCGCCCATTTGGGCTTTGCGGCCCGGACAAAATCGTCGAGAATACGATTTGTGAGGTGCTCGTGAAATATGCCGACGTTCCGGTAAGCGTGAAGGTAGAGCTTGAAAGATTTAAGCTCCGCGCAAAGCTTATCCGGTTTGTAGTCAACGTAGATAGATGCGAAATCCGGAAGGCCGGTCTTGGGGCATATGCAGGTAAATTCGCTTGTTTCCAGATGAATTATGTAGTCCTTGTCTTTATACTGATTTTCCCACGTTTCTATTTCCGGAAGCTTGAGCTTTCGTATATCCTTTTGCAATCCTTCGTATTGAGATATTTTTTTTCGCATCATTTTACGCCTATCGTCTTATGTATCTGCCCGATGCGCTCTACCCGCTTTATTGATTTCTTCAAAAATTCCGAAAAAAGGCATAAATTCTCATCCCGGGCCTTCTCGCCATCCGAAAGCGACGTGACCGGCTGCAGTATTATAGGTATATCGTCCCTTTCCTCAGCGACTATCTCTTTCATGCGCATTATGTCATCAGCGGAGGTGTTATTCGTGATAACGGCTTTGATAAAAACTTCTTTTTCCTTTGCGATATTCAGAAATTTCCTGTGTTCCTCCCAGAAGCTAGCTCTTTTTGTGGAAGACGGAAGCTTGAAATCCATGGCGATTATATCGATATAGTCCATGACCTTAGGAAGTTCTCTCGGAAGCGTGCCGTTGGTTTCAAGGTAAATAGGCTTTCTGTAAAATCTTTTGTACTCCCCCAGAAAATCTTTGATAAAATCAGCCTGGAGAAGCGGCTCGCCGCCCGTCAGTGAAACGGAATGATACGGCTTTTCGTATTCCAGGATTTTACTCATGAGCGCGCCGCGCGTGAAGGTTCCGTATGAATCAAAATTCGTATCGCAGAAAGCGCAGGATAGGTTGCATCCGAAAAAGCGCACAAAAAGCTGCGGCACGCCGACGTAAAGGCCTTCGCCCTGGAGGGATAAAAATATTTCCGAGATTCTGGCTTCTTTCATTACACCAACACTATAATAGCGTTACGTTTACCGTTTTCCGTGTACCGTTTATCGTGCGGGATCGGCGAGTCCTAATTCTTTAAATGCTTTTTTTCTAAAAATGCAACTGTCGCATACGCCGCAGGGTAATTTCCCGCCTTTATAACATGACCATGTATATTCAAAAGGAACTTTTAATCTTTGGCCGATTTTCACGATTTCCTTTTTGCTCTTATTGATAAGGGGCGCGTAAATCCTGATATTTTTCCCTGATTTCGTGCCCGAATTAACCGCTCTTTTAAAATCCTTTAAAAAAACCTCCCGGCAATCGGGATAGCCGGAATAGTCTTCGGTGTGCGCGCCTATAAATATGGCCTCCGCTTTTACGCTTTCCGCAAAAGAGGCGGCAATACTTAAGAATATCAAATTGCGGCCGGGCACGTATGTGGAGGGGATTCCTTTTTGTTTTATTTCTTCAAAAGAGCGTTTCCCCGGCAACCTCGCCTTTTTATCCAGAAGCGAACTTCCCTTGTGCGGGAGGTTGAGTTTCATAACCCTATATGCCGAGCCGGTTGAATCCGCGATTTTTTTAGCGCAATCGACTTCCTTCTTATGGCGCTGGCCGTAATCAAATATCAAGGCGAGTGGCTTAAATCCCTTATTTTTTGCCAGATAAAGAGCTGTGGCTGAATCAATGCCACCGGAAAGAAGGATTATAGCTTTTTTATTTTTCGTACGACGCACAGGAATTGTCCGTTTCCCAGACTGATACCTTAATCTTTTTTTTCTTAATCGAGCGCGAAAGGCTTTCCTGAATGAACCTGGCTATATTTTCGGACGTGGGGTTTTCTTTTTTGAAATAGGCTAGATCGTTCAGATACTTGTGGTCAAACGAAGAGATTATATTGCGCAGGAATTTTTTCAGATCATTAAAATCCATGACCATGCCTTTTTTGTCGAGCGTGCCGCTTGTGACCGCGACCTCTATCTTCCAGTTATGGCCGTGAAGCTCCTCGCACTTCCCTTTATAATTGCGCAGATTATGCGCCCCGGAAAATTCTTCGCGAACTTTTATTTCATACATGCTCTAACTCTCTATAGCGAGAAATTTGAAATTCGAAATTGGAAATTAGTATGAATTAAACTATTCGTGTGACCTTGTGTCGTGTGTCATGTGTCCCTATTTTATTCTGAATACGCTTTCACTAGCTCGTCCCACTTGCCCTGAGCTTTAAGAATGAGCTCGCAGATTTCTCTCACCGCGCCCTTTCCTCCGGGTAAGCGGGTCACATAATGAGCGGCGTCTTTTACTTCTTTGCAGGCATTCGGCACCGCGCAGGCAAGGCCCACTCTTTTAAGAATAGATAAATCTATTAAATCATCTCCGACAAAACAGATCTCCTCCTCTTTCACTTTAAATCTTTTTTTGATATCATTCAAGGATTTGATTTTGTAATGGTTTTCGTAGACTTTGTCTATTTTGAGATGCCTGGCGCGTATTTTAACGGCTCTGGAGTTTTTGGCGGTAATGATGGCCGAGCGGAGACCGCCCTTTTTGATAAGAAAAATGCCGAGGCCGTCATTTACGTCAAAGTTCTTTATCTCGTCTCCGTAGCTTCCGATTATGATGCGGCCGTCGGTGAGCACGCCGTCTACGTCCAATAGTAGAAGCCTGATTTTTTTTGCGCGTTCTAATACGCTGTTTTCGTTTAGTTGCGGCATGTGTCTTATACGTGTGACCTTGTTGGAGTTAAACTAATCCCGCCTTTAGAATATCCTGAACATCGAGAAGGCCCGCGGGTTTCCCTTTTTTGTCAACAACAGGGATTTCGTCTATCTTTTTTGAGCGCAGTATCTGGAATGCCTCCGCGGCAAGGCGTTCTTTTCTTATCGTAACCGGGGACTTGGTCATGATATCTTTTATCTTTTTATTGACGATATTTACCTTTCCGTCCAAATGCCTTCTTAAGTCCCCGTCTGTAAATATACCCGTGAGGACGCCTTTTGTATTAACAACGCTCGCAGAACCGGCGCGCGCCTTTGTTATTTTTAACAAAACGTCTTTTACTCTTGCGTCTTCCCGCACGATCGGGTTGGCGTTTCCGGTCCTCATTATGTCTTCTACTTTTAAAATGAGCCTTTTTCCTAAGGCGCCGGCCGGATGATATAGCGCAAAATCTTTTTCCCTGAAGCCTTTTCTGTCGAGAAGCGCCACCGAGAGGGCGTCGCCCATCGCCAGCATTGCGGTCGTGGACGCGGTGGGCGCAAGCCCCAGAGAGCACGCCTCTTTTTTCACCGACGTATCGAGGGCATAATCGGCGTTTTTGGCCAGCGTCGATTTAGTGTTGCCCACAACGGCTATGAGCCTTGAGCCGATCTTTTTTATTACGGGAAGTAGCTTTATGATTTCCTCGGTTTCGCCGCTATTGGAAAAGGCGATTAAAACGTCCTCTTTGATTACCCTGCCCAAATCGCCGTGCAACGCTTCTGCCGGATGCAAATACAAAGAAGGTGTGCCTGTTGAGGAAAGTGTGGCCGAAATCTTCTGCGCGATGAAGCCCGCCTTACCCATGCCGGTAAGTATTACCCTGCCTTTGGATTTTGCGAGAAAATTTATTATCCGGTCAAAATTTTTATCGATTTTTTTTGTTAGCCCGAGGATCGCTTTTGCTTCTATTTTCAATACTTCCTTGGCTTTTCTAATATTTTTTGACCCGCTCATCTTACGGCTCATCTTACGCTCTCCAGCTTTTTTATTTTCCTCAAGAATCCTTCCAAGGCGCTAAGCTTAAGCGTGTTGGGTCCGTCGCTTAGCGCTTTTTTCGGATTTTCGTGGATTTCCACGAAAATCGCGTCAACTCCGCATACAACCGCGCAGGACGCCAGGGGCTCCATGAATTCGCTTTTACCGCCGCTTCTGGTCCCCAGCCCTCCGGGAAGCTGAACGGAATGCGAAACATCAAAACAAATCGGGTATCCGAATCTTTTCATGAGTAGTATCGAGCGGAAATCGCTAACAAGCATGTTGTATCCGAAAGTCGCCCCTCTTTCCGTGATAATAATGTTCCTGTTTCCGGCGGATTCTATCTTTTTAATGACATTTTTCATATCCCACGGCGCGAGAAACTGTCCCTTTTTGATGTTCACGCATTTTTTTGTCCTGGCCGCGGCGAGTATGAGGTCGGTCTGCCTTGAAAGAAATGCGGGGATTTGTATTACGTCTAAAACATTTTTCGCTATCTTGATCTCCTCTTTACAATGAACGTCGCTTAAGACAGGGACCCCGGCGGCTTTCTTCACTTTTTCCAGTATAGCCAATCCTTTTTTAAGGCCGGGCCCGCGGTAGGATTTGATTGACGAGCGGTTCGCTTTATCATAGCTGGATTTAAAAATAAAAGGCATTCCGAGCTTATCGGTGATTTTTTTTATAGCTTTGGCGTGCTTTATCGCGCTTTTTTCGCTCTCGATAACGCACGGCCCGCCTATGAGAACAATTGGGTTGCCCCTACCTATCTTTATATCTCTAACTTTTACTTGTCTTCCCATCTGTGCCCATCTGTGACTTCCGTCTGTGCTAATCTGTGCTATTTTATCTGTGTTATTTCCTTAAAAGCTCCTCGGCTCTTTTTAAATCCGCGGGCGTGTCAACGCCAACGGTGTCAAATTCCGTTTCAATCGTTTTTATCCTGTAGCCGTTCTCAAGGGCTCTCAGCTGCTCTAACTTTTCAATTTCTTCTAATTTTGATTTCGGTAGGTTCGTATACGTAAAGAGAAAATCTTTTGTATACGCGTAAATACCGATATGCTTATAATATTGTGAGAGTTTTGGCTCGTGCGTGTGCGAGCCAAGCCACGCATGAACGTTAAGCACTGAATGTTTCTCGCCTATTTCGCGGTCATACGGAATAGGGCTTCTTGAAAAATAGAGCGCGTACCCCTCCTTATCGACCACGACTTTTACTACATTCGGATTTAAGAGTTCTTCTTTATTAGTTATCCTTCTTATTACGGTCGCCATGGGTATCGATTTATCTTCCAAAAGCGTATTAGCCAGGCCGTCTATCATGGTGTAATGGATAAGAGGCTCATCGCCCTGTATGTTCACCACTATGTCGACGTCTATCGCGTTTATGACCTCTCCTATTCTGTCTGTTCCCGAGGGCTGGTCTTTTGACGTGTAAACGGCTTTACCGCCGAACTTTTTGGCTGCTTTTATGACTTCTTCGCTATCCGTGGCAATGATCAAATCATCCAGGATATGCGACTCTTTCGCGCGTTCCCATACATGCTGTATGAGCGGCTTTCCGGCGAGGAGTGCCAATATCTTGCCTTCGAATCTCGACGCCTTCCATCTGGCGGGTATTATGCCAATTGCTTTCATTTATCCAGCTTTCTAGCTTATTAGCTTTTAGCTTATAGCTTTTTAGGATATTTAATGTAGGTTGTTCCCTTTTATTTGACTGCGGTCATTTCCTAAAAGCTAGGAAGCTATAAGCTAAGAAGCTTTCCTCGCTTTTCCGATTTCTTCGCGTATTCTACCTATAACCTCATCCTGTGTCGTGACGGCTATCCCTACTTTGCCGACAACAATCCCTGCCGCGCAGTTAGCGATATGGGCCGCCTGAATGGGATTCGCGCCCGAGACAAGCGCCAGCGTATAGCTTGCCGCGACCGTGTCTCCGGCTCCCGAAACATCAAAAACCTCCTGCGCAATCGTATCTATTTTCTTGGGCGGTTTATCCTTTTCGAAAACCATCATACCGTCCTCGCCCAGCGTTATCAGAACAACCTGCACTTTGAGCTTTTTAAGGAGTTCATGCCCCGCCTTTTTAAGCGTCGCCTTATCCTTTATCTCAAACCCCGCGGCGCGCGAAGCCTCGGCGTTATTGGGGGTAATGACAGTTACACCTTTGTAATAGGAAAAATGCTCTTCTTTCGGGTCAACGGTTATGACTTTTTTCTTACCTTTAGCAAGCGGGACTATTTTGTCGAGAAGCTTCGGCGTAATTAACCCCTTGCCGTAATCCTCCACTATCACACCATCTATCTCGTCTATCATGCCCTCGATAAAGCTTACGATTTTCTTCACCAAACTATCTTTTAGGGGGTCCACTTTCTCCCTGTCAATGCGGACAACCTGCTGCTGGTGGGCAATCACGCGGGTTTTAAGGATCGTGGGCCTCTGTGAATCAGAAAATACGCCGTCTATGTTGACGCCTCTGTGCTCGAGTTCGCCTTTTAAAATACCCGCCCTGTCATCGTTTCCGACAACGCCTACCATGTAGGCCTTGCCACTTAGGGCATTAATATTGTTGGCAACGTTGGACGCCCCGCCCGGCATGAAGCTCTCCCGGTCTGCCCACACAACGGGAACCGGCGCCTCGGGTGAGATACGCGAGACCTTGCCCCATATGAACTCGTCCAGTATGAGATCGCCGATAACAAGGATTTTCTTATCTCTGAAACTCGAGATTATGCCTCTAAGCTTCGTGAAACTCTGGCTTTTCATAACTGCTAATCATACCATATATGATATTATAATGTCAATGGTTGGTTATTGGACAAATCGTCAATAGCATTTACAATTTGTCCAATAATTACACCTTCCCTCCGGCCGACGCAAGACACCCGACGTTTCGCCCTACGCCATACGCATTATGCCCTACGCATTATGCCGCGCGCATGAGTTCGAGGAGCCGTTCGTAAGCTTGCTAAATAGTAAAATTTAGTGTATATTTTGAGTATGAAACGGATGGTATTTATTATTCTTATCAGCTGCGTGCTTGCGCTTGCCGTATCTGAATTAGGCAAAAATGTCCCGCTTCTCGAAACTCTCCACTGGAAGCTCTATGACCGTTTGATGCGTATTAAATATAAATTTGTAAAACCGCCTCGTGAAATATCGGATATATTGCTCGTGGTAATTGATAACGACACATTGAAAATCATAAACGAGCGATGGCCTTACTCTCGTTCATACTTTGCTAATGCCATTGAAAACCTTTCCCATGCTGGCCCGCAGTTAATAGGGTTTGATTTTGCGTTTTTCGGAAAATCGGAATCCGAAAGCGACGAAGAGCTTGCCGGCGCGCTTAAAAATAAGCGCGTAATATTGGCTAGCACAATCGATGAAAACGGCGCGTTGGACTTCTCCTCTATTTCCGGATTAAACT
>JADHYL010000006.1 GCA_016782495.1 Candidatus Omnitrophota bacterium | reverse complement strand
TTGCCTGTCTCTTTAATAACCCTGTTTTAGGCAAGCCGAACGTAATTGTCATATACGCTTTTACGCAAGCGCCTTGGGTCTTCCCGCTGGTGGCGTCCAGCCCGCTTGGCGCGTCCAGTGAATATACGCGCTTTCCGGCGCTATTTATGAACTTTACTATATTTTCTATATTTTCCGGCAACTTACCCTTAAAACCAATACCGAAAATCGCGTCAACGATTATATCGTAGGGAAAATTCTTCCTAAGTCTCTCAAGATCTTTCGGCGACGTTATTTCTTTTACGGGGACGCCCGCCTTTCTTAGTATCTTAAGATTAGCCAGCGGATCGCGATTTTTTATATCCCCGCATCTACCGAGTACGAAAACGTCTGTCTTTACGCCGTTTTTAAAGAGGTGACGGCTGCACACGAAACCGTCTCCCCCATTATTGCCTTTGCCGCAGAAAACAGCGGCTTTACCTTTTTTATTTTTTTTCAGTATCTCTTCGGCGCTTGCGCGGCCTGCATTCTCCATGAGGATAATCGAGGGCATGAAGTATTCTTCCTCGGCAAGCCGGTCGATTTCTTTCATCTCGGCGGAAGTAACAGCTTTTTTCATGAAACCGGACTACCCACCTTTACTTCTTTCTCGGGAACCAGTATGGCGAGCTTCTCGCCGTCTTTTGTAGCCAATATCATGCCTCCGGATTCCACGCCTCTTATAGTGGCGGGTTGGAGATTGTTCAAGACCACCACCTCTTTATTGATGAGCTCTTCTTTTGAATAATGCGCTTTTATGCCCGCCACAATTTTTTTTGTTTCCTGGCCCGTTTCTATTGTTACGAGATAGAGCTTGTCGGCGTTCGGATGGTTCTCGACAGCCACGATCTTCGCGATGCGTATATCCAACTCCTTAAACTGCTCGAATGTAACCATGCTTCCACCCCCTGCTACTTGTTTAATGAAATTACTTGCGGCGCAAGTAATTTCATTCATTTACTTCTTCTTCTCTTCCTTTTTTAGCGCTTCCTTCTTCGCCTGAGTTTCCTTGGCCGGCGCTTTTTGCGCTTCGGCTCCGGTTGGCTGCGCTTCTTTGACTGCGCCTTCGAGAGCGGCCGCGCCTTCAGCGGCGGCCGGCGCCGCCTTCTCCTTCTTGATCTTGAACTTAAGGATTTTAAGCTTTAGCAGGCCGAAAACAGAGTCACCGTCCTTCCATTTCTCTTTATCCTTAAGGGCTTTTACCCTTTCGTGGCGTTTAAGGACAGACCTGTGTTGCTCACTTTTTTCTCTTGAACGTAAACTCGGATGCTGCGACATTTTTTATACCTCCCTATTTTTTTCTAACAAAACACCCTTTGTAGTCTTTTGAAAATTCTTTCAGCCGGCTTTCGGCATCTTTAACGCTCGCGTAATTTCCTGCGCACACCTGATACCAATCGCCAGAGGGTATTATAAATGCTTCCCTCTGTTTATTCAACAGCTTATTTTTTTCTTTTTCAGCAACGGCCTTTTGCTTGTAAGCAATAAGCTGAATCGTATAAGGCGGCTCATTTTCTTTCATAATGGTTTTTTCGGCCGCGCCGGGTTCTGCTTCAGGTTTTGTCTCAAGGCTTACCTGGTCGGCGACCGGATCCGGCTCTTTTGACTCTTCTTTGTATTCAACAATTTGCGCTTCCGGCACGACACTAATGAGCCGCTTTCCGCGCTCCACGCCCAATGCGAAAGCTATGACAACCGACATCATGAGTATGATCACCAAAAATACGATGTTTTCCGCCGGCACATTGACGGAATGCCTTTTTCTGCCCCAGGCCACCTTCTCGGCGATTTTTTTGATCTTACCTTTCTCTTCTTTAAATTCTTCAAAAAACTCTTTTTGGGGCTCTCTGGTCATATAACTTTACTCCCAGCATATGGAATTAAAAACACAAAACCCGCATTTTTTTTGGTCCCTTTCGGGAAGCTTGTCGAACTCGAGCTTATTTATCTCTTTCCATTTTTCAAGTATCAGGTTTTCGAGCTCCGAGACCATCTCGTCTGTAATTTGGACTTTTTTATTCGCGTAGCTTCCTTTCGTAAGATTGTATTTGCGCGATGACTCCTTGACGGGCTCAAGGAAAACAAGCTCGCCGTGCGTGACGGTGTATTTTGCGGGTTCATAGGTGTCGTTTTCGTATAACAATTTATAAGCCACAAGCTGCCTCAGGTAATCGTCACAATCCTCGCTTGCGGGGGAGCTGTTTTTTTCAATATTTTTTATATGCTCGTCCGGCTTGCCGGTCTTATAATCGATGATTCTCACCAGGCCTTCCTTTTTGTTCTCAAACTCGATTTTGTCAAATTTTCCGGCAAAAGTGATTCCGCCTTTAAGGGTAATGACCTTCTTTTTTTCCAGATCAATGGGAACTACGGGGTTTTTGCCCGCCATTTTGAACCATTCTTCCAGGGTGCCGAGCTTCGCCAAACAGGCGCTTTCCATCGCCTTCGGTGCTCCCTGGAATCTAAGCTCCCTCCTGAATGACTCGCTAAAGAACGAGAAATCCGGAAATATTCCCTCTTTTTTAAATCTTCCGTACGTATCTTCAAGTGCCTTGTGGGCCGAGTTACCGAATACCAGGGGATCTCTTTTGCGGCCCGGTAAAAGCAGAAGGTTATCATAGAGAAACTTTCGTTTGCATTTTATGAAATTGTTGAGTTTGGTGGGGGTGAGCATCAGGTCCTTTATCAAAACCCTCAGGGCGCTTTCGGTGTTTTTTATCGGGTCATCGTCCGGCTTCTTCCCAAAAAATTGTTTTAGAGTTTCCAGCTCCCCGGTATCGCACAGTTTCTCGGCAATGCCGAGATTGTTAAAAAAGGAACTCGTAATATTGTCTTCGGAAGGGCTCGAGGTAAAAATAAGATTTGATTTTGCCCTGCTGGAAGCAACATAAAAAAGCCTTGTTTCGTCAAACAGATAAAGCCTTCTCAAGTCGGACTTACTGGCGACGCTTTCCTTTGTTTTCACTATGCTTGGCGGAAGAGGTATTCTCTCGGGGAGCGCCTTAAGCGGCCAATTCTTATCTTCCAGGCAGAACGGGATAAAGCACGTGTGAAACTCAAGCCCCTTTGAGGCGTGAGCCGTGATAATCCTCACGCCGTCCTGACTCTCGGTTACCAGGCGCCCCACTACGGGCATGTTGTGCGCCTTCATCGTCTCGAGTTCATCCAAAAATTCGCTCAAACGAAGATCCGGCCTGGAAAAAGAGGAGTCTTTCACCATATTTATAAAAGAGGTTAACGCGCGAAGCTGGCGAGTGATTAAAATACGGTTTTTGCCGGATGATTCAAGGATAAACTTAAAAAGCGACACGTCTTCGACAAAACCCAGAAGTATATCGTGGACAGGCCTTGTGTCGGCATCCGCCAGAAGCCTGTGCATGGCAAAGCTCGCCAGATGCATGTTGTGCGCTTTATCGAGTTTTAGCTCCCTTAAAAGTGCCAGTTTCTTCGTGTCGGAAGGCGCAGGTTTGCTTTTTGGGTCACGAACAGGGAAAAATTGCAAAAATTGCGCGAGAAGATTAAACCCCGGCTCGTATCTTTTTTTGTTCGCGAAATCAATAAACCTTATGATGCTCTCCTGGGGTATTCCGAAAAAGTCCGAGGACAGTACCCTGTAAAGCACGAGGCCCTTTTCTTCCAGGCCGGTTAACGCGGGTTTCGCCAGGGCGAGGACGTCAAGCATTTGCCTTACCCTTTTCTCCCGGCTTATGTCTTCTTTGCCATCCGTAGCGTAAGGTATGCCCGCTTTAAGGAAGCCGTCGATTAACTTTAGTATGGAAGAGCGTTTTCTTACCAGGATTGCGATTTGGTTATACGGACTTCTTCTTTCTTCGGGCGCAAGGTCTTTAGAAGAGGATATTATTTTTTTGATTTCGGCGATTTTTTTTATTATGTAAACTATTTCTTCGTCTTCGGTCGAGCACTTGACTAATTCGATATTCTTATTCTTGTAATCTTTTTGCGGGGTAAGCTCTTTTACCTCCTGGAGCCTTTCTCTCGAGGGTATTTGTTGTATTATGTTTGAGGAAAGCCCTATTATCTCCCTGGTGGACCTGTAATTATTTTTCAATTTTATGATCCTTAACGCCGGAAAACGCTCTTTAAGCATTCTGAAATTCGCGATGCTGGCACCCTGAAACCTGTATATTGACTGGTCGTCGTCACCGACGCAACACAAATTAGGGCTCTTTCCTTCGCATAGCTCGAAAAGGAGCGCAAGCTGTGACCCATTGGTGTCCTGGAACTCGTCAACCATGACGTATTTGCACCTTTCTCCGTAAGTTTTTTTAAGTTCCGCCTCGTTTCGCAGTATCTTTATCGCCATGAGAATCATATCGTCGTAATCGTACCTTCCCCTTTCGTCAAACACGTCTTTATTGACTCCGCTTTTCAGCTCCTCGTATTTCGCGTATATGAAAGAAAGCTCCAAGAGGCGCGATACGTGCTTTTTTTCCGCGTAAATCCCGTCAGGCTCCATGTTTTTTACCGCCTTCTCGAACTCGGGCGGCGTTATGCCTTCGTTCTTGAGCTCGCTTATCCTTTTTGCGATTTCGGATATGTATAGATACGGGGCGCCAAAGGGGCGCAATTCCTTTACGCGGTCGTTAAAATTATCCACGATGTATTGAAAGGCTTTTATCCTTTCGAGGTCGGACATCTTTACGCGTTCTTTCAAGTATGCGGACGCCTCTTCCGAGTCAAGGATGACGGAATTTGCAAAACCGTGAAACGTATCGGCAAAAACCCTGTACCCCTCAAAACCCACGATTTTCGCCAGCCTCTCCTTGACGGATTTTGCGGCAGCGTTTGTATAGGTTAATATAAGTATGTTTTCGCCCGGGACGTCTTTCTTTTTCATGATATTCGCGGCCCTGACGGAAAGAAGCTCGGTTTTACCCGTTCCCGGCCCGGCGATTACCAATAGCGGGCCTTCAAGATTTTCCGCCGCTTCCCTTTGCTCCCTGTTAAGATTTTTTAAAAGAAGTTCGGTCATCGGACCTCTATTCGCTTAAATTCTATATTGAACCTGTCGCTTTCCAGTTTGAAAGAGGGTCTATTTTTGCCCCCCTCAAACGATATTGAGTAGCTGTGCCACCCCCCGGCTTCTTCTTTCAGGAGCTCACGCACGGCTTCGGGAAGCCCTTCGGTAAAGCGGGAGGAAAGAAATATTTTCATGCGCACGCTTGAATCTCCCCCGTCCGTTACCGAACCCGAAGCGAATATTTTTATATCCGGGCTCTCGGCGACAAAAGAAGGAAATTCTACCGTTTTGCCGTAAATTACGAGCGTAACGTCCATCGTGTCAAAAACAACGTTTATCAGATTATCAAGCAGGGGAAACGGGCCTTCCCCGAGAAAGCGGGATATTTCTTTTTCGCCGGGTAACATTTCCCTTACATTTGAGAAAAAGGCTCTGTCCAGGACGCACCTTAGAACAATAGCCTTTTTATCAAAAATATCCGCGAAATCGGGTTCAATAAAAGTTTTTTCGGTTTCCAGAGCGAGATCGAAGTCTTCCAGGAGGAACCTTGCCCGGGAAAGCTCAATAAACCTCAGCACAAAACAGGATATGAAGCCCGAGTGGTTTCTGTAAGCGATATCAATGCGAAGCTGATTTCCGACAAAATCGAGAAAAAGATCCCCGGCCCTCGCGAGGTACGCCAGCGTCGCAACCAGTAAAAATATGGCTACTATGATAAAGAGCTTAAAAAAGATTCGAATTTGTTTCTAGCTCCGTATTTCTTTTTTTATCAAATTAATGATGTCTCTTTTTTTCACTATTTTTAAAAAGGCGCTTACCACCTTGGGGTCGAATTGCTTTCCGGAGTTTTTCTTTATCTCTTCAATCGCCTGCTCAATGGAAAGCGGGACCTTGTAGGGCCGCTTTGTGATCATTGCTTCAAACGACGAGACAACCGCCATTATGCGGGCGCCCAGCGGGATATCGTTACCTTTCAACCCTTTCGGATATCCGGTTCCGTCGTAATTTTCGTGATGATGCATTATCGACGGCGCAACTGATTTAAGCGACTTTAGGCTCTTTATTATCTCCGCGCCTTTTAGGGGGTGCTCTTTTATTAACTTGTATTCCTCCTCCGTAAGCTTGCCCTTTTTGCGGAGCACGCTCTCGGGGATCATGAGCTCACCTGCGTCATGAAGAATGGTGGCGTACTGCAGGCTCTTGAGTTCGTGTTCGCGCATCTGGAATTCATGCCCAACCAGCTGAATCAGCTTTAAGAATACAGATTTAGGCGCATACATGCCGGGACACCTGCTTTGTATTATCTGTGCGAGCGCTTTTATGCTGCCCATGGTAAGTTTTTCCTGTTCCCTGTAAAGCTGGGCGTTTTTAATAGCTATGGCCGATTGTTCCGCAAGAGTCCTCATTATCTCCTCGTCATATTGATTGAAAGGCTGGTTGTCGCACTTATCATAAAGAGTTATGACCCCTATTACGTCTTCGTCGATTAAAGGGGTAGCAAGGTACCTGTCCCCCCTTATGGATTTTGAGTATTTAACGGATTTGCCCGGAGCCCACCTGCCGATTTTTACCTTCTTAAGCTTCGCTTTCTTGCTTCTTAGATCGATCGTGGCTTTCGGTAGCAGGGTTTTTTTCTTGCTGTCCACCAGTTTTATGGAACAGCGGTTGGTATTTATGATCTGCATTGAAAGCCTGGCTATTCTCTCCAGAAGTTCGTTAAGATAAAGAGAAGACATTATCAGACGATGAACGGTGTGAACAGTTGAAAGCGCAATAGAGCGCGGTTTTGTTGTCGCGTAGAGGTTGTTTAGTTCAATATCCTTTTTTAACATTTTTATTATTGATTTAATCGAGTGGCCGAAAAACTCTATAGTGGATTGAGGGGGAGCTTTTTTAAGCTGGCAGACGATGATGTATCCAAAAACATTCTCCTCGTCCAAAAGCGGCAGGCAAAATCCGTAATCATTCGTAGAGTACTTAAATGGTTCGGCTCTTTTTGATTTATCCGCTTTTTTTACCGCATCGGCAATGATCTGGGCATGCTTGTCCTTATCTTTAGAGCGTTTGCAAAAATTCTTTTGCAGAATTTCCTTTTGGTAGGCACTTTTTTTGTCTACCAGCCTAAGAATAAAATGTCCGACGGAATTCGAAAGTATACTTTCCGACTTTTTAAAGTCACTGTTTCCGTCCAGTTCCTTAAAGATCTTTTTTTGCCTTTCGGTATTCAGGTCTTCCATTTTTACACCTTTTTGTATGGGTCAAAAAACTTTTTGTATTCGTCAAGCGCGTATCTATCCGTCATGCCCGCTATATAATCGCAGACAACCCTGTGCTTTTCTTCGTTTTTTATCCTGGCGGCGTGAGACGAAGGAAGCTGTTCCGGGTTATCGACGTATGTCTCAAATAAATCTTTTATGAACCTGTACGCTTTTTTGGACATTCTGACGACCCTGTAATGCCGGTAGAGATTGTTAATGAGAAAATCTCTCAAAGGGCCTCTGGCGGTTTCTATATCCTTGCTGAAACTTATCACCCTCTCCGGAAACTTTCTTACCGCCTTCAAGGAAGTCAATTTAAACTTTTTTATTTTTTTCTCCGCGGTTTTTATTAAATCCGTTACCTCCATATTGATAAGCATTCTTATTACCTGGCTCCTCATGGTCTTTTTGGAAATTTTCGGGTAACGCACCTTTACCGCTTCCGCGACCTCTTGCCACAAAGGCAAATCACTTATAGCCTTTTCTTCTATCAGCCCGCTTGCCAGGCCGTCATCCAAATCGTGATTGTCGTAGGCTATCTCATCCGCTATATCAACCACCTGCACCTCAAGGGCGGGCGAACCCTTATCCTCAAACGGTATGTATGGCCTGGGTTTATCAAAAGGCGTAGAGTGCTTTATGATACCCTCGCGGACCTCGTAAGTCAGGTTAATGCCCGGGAAGTTGGGGTATATCTCCTCTAAGAGGTCCACGACTCTTAGCCCCTGGGAATTATGGTCGAAACCGCCATGTTCAGCCATAAGCTCTCTCAGGGCATCTTCCCCGGAATGACCGAAAGGCGTGTGGCCAAGATCGTGCGCGAGCGCGATTGCCTCCACCAGCTCTTCATTTAATCTTAGCGCCCTTGCGATGGTTTTGGCGATTTGCGTTACCTCAAGCGTATGGGTAAGGCGCGTTCTATAATGGTCGCCCTCGTGATTTACAAACACTTGAGTTTTGTACTCTAACCTGCGGAAAGCCGATGAGTAGATGATCCTATCCTTGTCTCGCTGGTAGCAAGACCTGTACTCGTGCTCTTTTTCCGGGTGAATGCGTCCCTCGGTTTGGCCGGATTTAGTGGCGTATGGCGCCAATATCTGATATTCCTGCCTTTCAATCTCTTTTCTAGTCAGCATATTACCCTTTAAGAACTTTCCACATTTCGTCAAGCGAATAAGATACGATCTTGGTATCTGCGATAACCGGCATAAAATTTGTATCGCCTTCCCAGCGCGGCACGACGTGCACATGCGCGTGTCGGGGAAATCCGGCGCCTGCTATCTTACCTATATTTAGTCCGATATTGAAACCGTCCGGCTTGAGAAACGTATCTATTTTTTTCTTGGTGTAATTCACAAGCCGCCAGAGGTCCGCCAACTCGTCTTTGGTTAATAGTTCCGGGCTTTTAACGTGCCTTACCGGCGCTATCATTACGTGGCCGTTGTTGTACGGGTATCTGTTCAACATGGAAAAAGAATGCGCGGTTCTTTTCAGCATGAACTTTTTCTTATCCGGTCGCTTGGCTTTACACGCGCAAAAGATACAGCCCTTACTTTTTTTCATCGTAATATATTCCTTGCGCCAGGGCGCCCATAGTCGATTCATATCCTTATAATCCTCCCCTTTACCTCATCCCCCACCTCCAGGATCCCGAACGTGTTGTAGGGGGCGAAAATTCTATCGGTTGGCGTGCCAGGATTGAAAAAAAGCGTATTTTTAATTTTTTCGTTATAAGGCGCGTGGGAATGGCCGAAGACGATAACATCCACCTTGTTAAATTCATCCTTAAGAACGCTAGTGAGTTTTGTGGGAGACCCGTATCCGTGCATGAGGCCGATTTTAAAACCGTCGACTTTAATAATATCTTTTACCGGAAGAACGTTTCTTATTTCATCCGTGTCCATATTGCCGCACACGCCGCGCGTCGGCGCTAAGGCGCGCAATTTTTCAAGAAGGCCAATAACGACAAAATCACCCGCATGGAGTATCATGTCAACGTTTTTAAACTCCTCGTAGACCGCTTCCGGCATATCCGGCGCGGTTTTCGGAATGTGTGTATCTGAGACTACGCCTATTCTTTTCATCTGTATATGATGTTGCGCTTTCTGTAAAGCCTTAAAAGCCCTTTTATCCTCTTCAGGTCCCAAACCCATATATTTTTTTCTTTTGCCAGAAGCAGGGCATTTGTATCCATGCCCTCGAGCGCAATGCAAATCTTTTTCGCCAGATGGCGACGCATCGGATAATAATGCTCTATAAAATCGGATACGCTTGATTCGTCCATGCGGGCCCGCCCTACTTGGCACACCCAGTATTTATTACCGCCCTGTTCGCCCATAAGGCCTTCAGAGTCTCCGTATTTAACGCGCTCGATTTTAGCAAAACGCGGCAGGCGCCTCTCTTTTTTTTCAATTTCTACCGTTTCGCCGTTAAAGTTCCCAAAAAGCTCGCTGATCCTTTCAACCGTGTCTTTTTGGCTTTCAGCGAGATATTCATCTATGTCACCCAGGACCGCGTTCTTAAAATCCTCGGTTTTGTTTACTATTTCGTCAACCAGGGAGGTTTTCTTTTTATGATATACCATCTTTAGCCAGAATTCTAATACCTTGTCCTGGAGTCCGTAAAACACGCCGCTTTTATATACCATGTCGATTTCGATGAGGGCGGATAGTTTCCTTGCGAAGCCGCTTGCGCTTTTCTTTTTAAAGTACGCCGCTATATCTTTTAATTTATTGCATCCCGAGGCCAGGGCTGTCAAGACGTCCAGATAGTCCTTCCTGAAGCCCTTATCCAAAAGGGTCATTATGGTATTGGTAAAATATTGATTTATCGTGCCGCTTGTCTGGTGCATAAGAATGACGAGGGTTTCTGCGACAATGTCTTTTCCGGCGTAGCTTAGCTTTCGCAAGGTCGCTAACGCCGCTATTTTTTTGGCGATAACATCTAGATAAAAAGGGTTACCGTCCGTAAATTCTATTAGGTATTCCATGAGGCTTCGGTCGATCCCAATAAAGCCCAGTTTCTCTTTAAGGAATTCGCCGGCTGTCCTGTCGTCGAAACCCTCGATTTCCAGGATTTCAAAATTGCCGAATAAAAGCGCCAGTTTCTCGGAAAGTATCTTTTTTATAGTGCTTTTTTGAGAGCTCGATACGATGTACATCGTGTCTTTCTGGATCATCATTATTTTACCGAAGTGAAGATACGGTTTTCGCACTTTAAAAAACTCCAGGTTATGAAATTCATCCAGGATGACGATGCAGGATTTACCCGTTTCTTTTTTCAGCACGGAGGTAAGGCTTAGAAGCTTTCGATAGGCCCCGTTATGATTTTTTCTCGCGAGGTCCGCCTTTACCTTTTTTATCGCGTATACAGTATGAGGGATATAGCGATCGGCCACATTCATTAATTCCCCGAGCTCTTTCGCCGCCTCGTGTCCGCATGATATAAGGTAGTTGTAAAGAAGGGTCGCGATGAATCTGTCCGCGAACGCGCGGAAAGGTTCCTCTACGACTTCGATGTAAACCGGCACAAGGGACGGATCTTTAAGCGTGTAGAGCAGCTGGTATAAAATCGAAGATTTTCCGGAAAGCATCTGGCCCGTCAGGGCAACGTTCTGCCTATAGCCGCCCTTAAGGGCGTTTACCCTTTTTTGCAGAATTTGCAAAGCGTCGTCTCTTCCGAAAAACGTTTTGCCTACAGCCGGCTCGCTAATCATAGTCCACCTATTTTTTCACGGCAAATAATAAAACGGGTTTTGCGGTTCATGGTTTTTTCTGACCTCAAAATGAAGCATCGGTTTGGCGGCCCTGCCGGTTCTGCCCACCTTTGCTATAATTTCGCCCTGCTTTACGGCCTGATCAAGGGTTACGAGATTTTGCGCGTTGTACGCGTAAACCGTCTGAAAGCCATCCCGATGGTCGATTATTATTGTCTTTCCGTATCCTTTCAGATTGTCGCTGGCAAACGTTACCCTGCCGCTTCGGGATGCGGCAACTCCGGCGAGCTCCCTGGCTTCTATATCAATGCCCTTGTTCTTAACCAGATCCTTCGTGGAGCCGAAATATGAGACTACGGTTCCGCGGACCGGCCAGATAAAGTTCTCGAATGTCTTGCTTTTTTCGATCCTACTACCGCCGAGCGCTTCTTTGCTTTTGTTCGGAATAAATATAAGCTGGCCCACCTCTATTTTGCTCGCATCCGGCAGGTGATTAGCGCTTATGAGTTTCTCAAAATTCACGTCGTAAATCTTTGATATGTGCCAAAGGGTCTGTCCTCTTTGGACCTCATGGTAAAATCCGGGCACCGAGGTCCTCATGGTATCGCTCGGATGATAGCTTGTTGTCGCGCAACCCGCGATGGATAGCGTGGCAAGTAGGAAAACGAACAAAAATCCGTATCTCGTATGAAACATAATTATTTATTCCAATAATAAAGCTGTTAGGTTTTCTTCCGGGCCGACAGTCAGTTTTACGATAAATGCTTGCACCTTCAGATATCCCTCATTTTTTGAGGGTCCGACAAGCGGAACCTCAACTATTTTTTCATCGCCGTAATTATCCTTCTCTAAAAGCGTGATGCTTTCACCGTCAAGCGAGTCGTAGATCCACTGTATTTTGTGCATCCTTAACTCGACATAATCATAATACTCAAACTCAAAAACAGCCTCCCCGGCGGTTACGATTCCATCCGGCACCGCAACCTTCCCGCCGGGTTTCTCAACCATTTCCGCGAAAAGCATTCCGGCAACTAACAGCACTGCTATAAACGTAACTAAATACTTCATATCTTTTTTCTCCGAGGCCGCAGCTTGTAAGAGCGGCTAGCGGGGATCGAACCCGCGTAACCAGCTTGGGAAGCTGGCACACTACCATTGTGTTATAGCCGCGTTTCTCAACCCATTACTTCGTTACGTAGGACGTGGGACGTCCGCTCGCTTCGCTCGCTCGGACGATGGACGATTCGCAAAATCACGTTTTTTAAAAAACTTTGTCCTTCTAATCGTCCTTCGTCCTTCGTCTTACGTCCTTCGTAGCTTACCTTTCGAGGTAAGGCATCTTTCGCTAATTTTAAGAGAACAGTATTCGCTGCACATTGTGCAGACATCTTTTATCTTAGGGGACGAACTTTTTCTGTACTCCCTGCATTTTTCCGGATCGATAGCTAAGTTGAACTGCTTTTCCCAGTTCCGCCAGAAGCGGTCCTTCGATATCTCTATATCCCTTTCGATTGCGCCGGGCGCGTTTTTTGCTATATCGGCCGCGTGCGCGGCAATTTTTGACGCGATAACCCCCTCTTTCACATCTTCTATGCTGGGGAGCCTCAAATGCTCGGCCGGGGTTACATAACAAAGGAAATCCGCTCCGTAACTTGCCGCCAGAGCCCCCCCTATCGCGCTTGTGATGTGGTCATAACCGGGCGCTATATCCGTAACGATGGGCCCAAGGACGTAAAAAGGCGCGCCGTTACAGATGGCTTTTTCCAGCTCAACATTTGTTTTTATCTGATTTATCGGGACGTGGCCGGGCCCCTCTATGATAACCTGGACGCCGCTACGAAAAGCTTTTTTCTGCAAGGCGCCGAGAACCAAAAGCTCCTCAATCTGCGGTTCATCTGTCGCGTCAATTACGGCGCCGGGCCGCATGCCGTCCCCCAGGCTTAAGGTTATGTCAAATTCTTTCGCTATGCCGATTATTTCGTCAAATTGCTTATAAAGGGGGTTTTCCTTGGAGTTTTTCAGCATCCATTCCATGAGGATCGCTCCGCCCCTTGAGACTATTCCCATGATGCGATCGCTCGACTTTAAAGCTTGAAGCGTTTTTTGTGTCACACCAGCGTGGATCGTGAAAAAATCCACTCCTTCTTTGGCCTGTCTTTCTATAACGTCAATAAAAAAGCTTTCGGGAATATTTTCAACACCACCGTATTTTTTCGCGCCCAAAACCGCTATCTCATATATCGGCACGGTCCCTAAAGGTATGTTTGAATTTTCAAGAATTTCCTTCCTTACGTTTTTCAAATTTTTGCTCGTTGAAAGATCCATGATGGTGTCCGCGCCGAACTTTTCCGAAACCTTTAATTTTCTAAGCTCGCCGTCTATGCTCGGAATATCAAGAGAGGTTCCGATATTGGCATTTATTTTTGTCCGCAAGCCCTTACCTATGGCGCAGGGTTTTTTAATGCGCCTCTTTCTATTTTTGGGTATGACTATGGTTCCGTCGGCTATGCCGCGAATTATCTCACAAGGAGCTACCCCCTCGGTTTTCGCCACGTTTTTTATTAGCGCGACTTCCGTATTTTTTTTAACCTTTTCTATAATCGTCATTTTTTCTTTCTCTTAAGTATCGTCTTCGCGTCGGATATAGCCCGCGCAACGCAAATGCCCCGAACGCCCGCTGCCAGCACGGTTTTCGCATTATCCTTATTAATGCCACCTATCGCGAATAGCGGTAACGGACTCAAGCGGCCTATTTTTCTAACAAAATTTACGCCACGCTCTTTGATGTATCTCTTAAGGGGGGTCTTAAAAACGGGGCCCACCCCCAGATAGTCAACGTTTTCAAAACGCGTATTTTCGGCCTCTTTAGCGCTGTGCACTGTTTTGCCGATTACGGAGCGGGGTTTAAGTAAACGGCGAACGGTCTTTACGGAAAGATCGCCGCTTCCCAGATGCACCCCATTCGCGCCCGCCGCCAAAACGACGTCAGGTCTGTCGTTTATGATTAAAATTTTGCCGCACGATGAGGCCGACTTTTGAATTTGTTTTACAATAGGAAGAAGCCTGTAAGACGGAAAATTTTTAAACCTTATCTGGACGATATCCGCCCCATCTTTAAATAGCGCCTTTGCGATTTTTACGGGGGATCTACGTTTTATTAGCTTTCTATCTATTATGCAATAAAGCTTCCAATTCGGCACGAGATTTTTTCTCCAGTTCGTAAGTCCTAAAGCGCATTTTTTTAAATGCCTGGGATATTTTTTTGTCAAAAAGCTTAGATGCCTCTTCCAGGACCCTCAGGGATTCTTTTACGCGCTGAACATTGGCTGTAAAAACGTGCGCTATGTCTATCCTTTTCGCTTCGCGAATGGTCGTTTTTTTTCCGATGTCTTTTCTTACGTTGCGGAATTCTACGACAGCGCTTTTTTCTTTTTGTATTTTTCCGGCAAGCGAGCCCGCCTTTTGCCTTATGTTTTTAAAAGAGGCTGATAGCTTCTTATTCTCCAATATGAATCTGGCTATATCTTCGCATACCCTTAGGCCCTCCAGGGTTCTGTTAAGGTTTGCGTCAATAAGCCTTAGGATTTTATTCATTCTATGCGAAACGTCTTATCCGCTTTAAAAGTCCCGTGGTAGAATAACCCTTGACGAAAGGTATGGTTATAACGCTGCCCCCGGTTCTTTTGACATAGTCGGCTCCCGCGATATTTTCCTTTTTCCAGTCACCGCCTTTTACGAGCACCCCAGGAGTAATGGCCTTTATGAGTCTCTCGGGAGTTTTTTCGCCGAAGATAGTTACGAAATCCACCGCTTCCAGGGCGGACAAAACGGCTGCCCTCTGGCTTTCCCCGACCACCGGCCTTTTCTTACCTTTGATTTTTCTTACGGACGAATCGCTGTTCAGTCCTATAATAAGAACATCGCCGAGCTTTTTTGCCTTTTTTAGATATTCCACGTGGCCGTAGTGCAGTATGTCAAAACACCCGTTCGTAAACACGGTGATCTTGCCCGACCGCTTTAATTTAGAGACGATTTTTTTAAGGTCCCCGAGCTTTTTTATTTTTTTCATCTCGACTTGGAGGTTTTTACTTACCGCTACTTAGGCTATCTTCGATTAGCTCACACAGTATATGTATAATCAAGATGTGGGCTTCCTGAATCCTGGCGGTATCGGCGGATTCGACTACCAGCGCAAGTTTAGATATCCCTTTAAGCTCCCCGCCGCCCTTTCCGGTTAGCGCAATCGTTTCAAGACCCATTTCCTTCGCCAGCGCCATCGCCTGGATGACATTTTTCGCAGCGCCGCTTGTTGATATGCCGATGGCCGTATCGCCGGCTTTCCCCAGCGCCTCGACCTGGCGTTTAAAAATTACGTCATATCCGTAATCGTTCGAAAGCGCGCTTATCGTGGACGTATTCGTCGTTAATGCGATAGCCGGGATGCCTTTACGTTCTTTTTTAAAACGCCCGACAAGCTCGGCAGCCATGTGCTGGCTGTCAGCGGCGCTTCCGCCGTTTCCGAAAATTATAACCTTGCCCTCTTTTTTTAAGGACGAGATTATTGTTTCGGCTATTTTTCCGATTAACGCCAGATTCTCTTCCGACAAAAGCGTGCTCTTCGTCTTTTGACTCGATTCTATTATATCTCTAACTTTGTTTTTCACCGTTATTCTCCTCCACACGCTTACGCGTGTGGTATCCTTCGAAACATATGTTTCCCCACGCGTAAGTGTGGGGAATGCTTACCCGAAAAATATTTTGGCGATGTCGTAAAGTTTCATGTCCACGGTTTTAAGCGTGCCCACGGCGTCTTCCAGAGGAACATCTACGATATCGTTCCCTTTTAAGCTCACCATCTTTCCGAACTTTCCCGCAATAACCAGTTCCACTGCCTTTACGCCGAACCTGGTGGCTAGAACGCGGTCAAATGCGCTCGGCGTTCCGCCTCTTTGGACGTGCCCCAATACCGTAACGCGCGTTTCGTAGCCGGTTTTTCTTTCCAATTCCTTGCTTAAGAATTGCCCGATGCCGCCCAGAAGAACGTGCCCGAAAGCGTCTTTTTCTTTATTTTGCAGGACGAGATCGTGTTCTTTAAGCTTTGCCCCCTCGGCCACGACAATAATGCTGAAATCTTTTCCGCCGGTGTGCCTCTTTTTTATGAGGTCGCATACCTCGTCTACCGAGAAAGGGATCTCCGGTATTAGAATAATATCGGCTCCGCCCGCGATCCCCGCATATGTAGCGATCCAGCCGGCGTAGCGGCCCATTATCTCTACGACCATTATGCGATGGTGGCTTTCGGCTGTCGTGTGTAACCTGTCTATTGCTTCGGTCGCTATGTTTACGGCGGTGTCAAAACCGAATGTGAAATCGGTGCATGATAGGTCATTGTCAATGGTCTTCGGCACCCCTACCACTTTAAGGCCTTCTTTGGAAAGCTTCGAGGCGACTCCAAGCGTATCTTCGCCCCCTATGACGATTAACGCCTCTAAATTAAGGGCGCTGAAAGTCTTTTTAAGTTTTTCTAGACTCCCTCTTTCTTTATAAGGGTTAGTTCTACTCGTCCCGAGAATCGTTCCGCCTTTGGGTAGTATTCCGGAAACGGCCCTTAAGCTAAGCTCAAGCGCGTCTTCTTCTATGAGGCCCTTCCACCCGTTTTTGATGCCCACTACGGCTATGTTCTCCCTATCGGCTTTTCTGACGATAGCTCTTATGGCTGGATTAAGTCCGGGGCAGTCACCTCCACCCGTCAAAACCCCTATTCTTTTTATGCTCATTTGCCCACCTCTTTTTTAAAAATTCCAAATTCCAAATAACAAATTACGCTCCCCCCATCGGCATGCGCCTGGATGTTTCATCGTAATCTCTCGGCGGCACATCCTCTGCGCTCTTGCCCTTGTGGGGGGAAATTTTTGTTACGTGAATCTTTATATTGATCCTTTCCTCCACCCCTAACATTTCCTGAACCTTTGTTTTAACGATATTTTGAATCCTCTCGGTTGTCTCAGGTATGTTTGAATCGGAAAAAATAGTTGCACGGCAGACGATGTTAATGCCTTTCTTGCTTGCCGTAACGCTTGAACGCAGGTCCTTAACGTCGGCCAGGTGCCTTACGCTCTTTTTTATAAAATCCTCTATCGCGGACAAGGAAACCGTTACCTGCCCGTCCGGATTCTCGAAAGCGATCGTTTTCTGCATCTGCATTCTAGAGATGCTTATATTCGCTATGGCAACGCCTACCAGAATAAGTAGCGAGCCCACGATCCCCAGAGCCATCTTTATGTTGGGGTCCGCGTAAATATAGTTTATGAAATTAACGACTTCATCGGTTGTGAAAAGGTTAAACGACAGGGCGATGAAAGACGCCCCCACCACAACAAATATAAGCGTGAAAATCAAAACGAAAATACTTTTTATGAAATTCATTTCACCCTCCTTTATATTTTTTCCGCGAAATCGGTCGCATACTTCCCTCTTAAGAACGAGGGGTTGGCCATTACTTTTTTATGAAAAGGAACCGTGGTTTTAATAGGTTCGATTATAAACTCCTCAAGCGCCCGCTGCATCACAGCGATAGCTTCTTTCCTATTTTCGCCGTGAGTGATGATCTTGGCTATCATGGAATCGTAGTAAGGGGATATCTCATATCCGGCGTATATGTGCGTATCGAGACGCACGCCGGGACCGCCGGGCAGGTTAAGTCCCGTGATCTTACCCGGGCACGGCCTAAAATCATGATCCGGGTCTTCGGCGTAAACGCGGCACTCTATCGAGCTACCTCTAAAGTTGACGTCGTCCTGCTTTAGATTCAATTTTTCGCCGGCGGCGATCCTTATCTGTTCCTTGACGAGGTCAAGGCCCGTAAGCATCTCCGTAACCGGGTGCTCAACCTGAATTCTCGTATTCATTTCCATGAAATAAAAATTGTCGTTTTTGTCGAGCAAAAACTCGATCGTGCCGGCATTTACATAGTTTATTGTTTTGGCGCATCTTACGGCGACCTCACCCATTTTTTTACGGAGTTTTTTATTTAATATGGGCGAGGGCGCCTCCTCGATTAATTTTTGATGCCTTCTCTGTATGGTGCAGTCCCTTTCGCCGAGATGAATCACGTGCCCGTGAGAATCTCCCAATAACTGAAACTCTATGTGGCGCGGCCCTTCTATATATTTTTCTATATAAACGCTTGGATTTCCGAAGGCGGCCTCCGCTTCCCTTTGCGCCGTAAGGAAAGCGCTTACGAGCCGTATATCATTATGGCAAATGCGCATGCCTTTTCCGCCGCCGCCCAGAGCCGCTTTTATTATAACAGGGTATTTCAATTTTTTTGCTATCTTTAAGGATTCTTCCTTTGAATTAACGACGTTTAAGCTTCCGGGTATGATAGGAATGCCGGCTTTTCTCGCCACCTGCTTGGCCGCCATCTTGTCTCCCATGAGCCGCATATTCTCAGGCGTCGGGCCTATGAACTTTATCTGGCAGGACTCGCATATTTCGGCAAAGTGCGCGTCCTCTGCGAGAAATCCATAGCCGGGGTGTATCGCTTCGACATCCGTTATTTCCGCGGCGCTTATTATGTTCGGAATATTAAGGTAGCTGTCGCTCGCCGGCGCCTTACCTATGCACACGGCCTCATCCGCCAGCTTTACGTGAAGGGATTCCGCGTCTATCTCGGAAAACACCGCCACAGTTTTTATGCCGAGCTCTTTGCAGGCCCTTATGACTCTTACCGCTACTTCGCCGCGGTTTGCTATGAGTATTTTAGAAAACATAGTCGAACTCTCTATTGCGTTTCGGTTTACGCCTGCCTGCCGGCAAGGCAGGGTTTACGGTTTTCGGTTTAGGAAACATGCATTCGATTTTTCAAAAACGTTATCCTACTAATCGTCCTACGTCCCACGTCCTACGTCCTACGTAGCGTTATTAGCTTTAACTCGGCTCCACCAAAAATAACACCTGGCCGAACTCTATCGGTTCGCCGTTTCCAATAAGGATATCCGCAATCTTGCCTTTTACCTCGGATTTTATCTCGTTCATGAGTTTCATGGCTTCGATTATGCAAAGAACGTCCCCCTGGCTCACCGAGCTACCCACATCAACGAATGGTTTTGAGTCCGGGGCGGACGCATTATAAAATGTCCCCACCATGGGCGCTTTTATTTCAACAAGGTTTGTCTTTTCTTCTTTTAGGGGCGGCGGGCTCGCCTCGTGCTTGGGCGTCAATACCGGCGAAGTCATCTGGATGGTTTTTTCTACGGCTCCGTATAGTTCCTTCTTCAAATGCACCTTTACGCCTTCCTCCTCCACGCTTATTTCCGAAAGGTTATGTTTTTCCATTAAGCGGATAACCTCTTCTATCTTTTTTAAGTTCATTTTAACCCCCTTATACGCGGCCGGCGTATTCGCCGGTTCGAGTGTCTATTTTTATTACCTCGCCTGTAATTATAAAGAGAGGCACTTTTACGGTAGCGCCGGTTTCAAGTTTCGCGGGCTTTGTTCCGCCCTTTGCGGTATCGCCCTTTATCCATTGTTCGGTATATTCAACTTTTAAATCGATAAAAAAGGGAAGATCCACGCTCACTACAACGTTCTTATGAAAATGGACCGTAGCGTCCATGCCTTCTTTCAGGAAGTTCACGATGGCGCCGAGTTTCTCTTTTTCTATGGCCACCTGCTCGTATGTCGACTGATCCATAAAAAAATAGTTGGCCTGCTCTTTATAGAGATACTGCATTTTTTTATCTTCTATGTAGGCCTGCGGAAAACTATCCTCGGACCTTAACGATTTTTCCACGATAGAGCCCGTTAAAAGATTCTTTAGTTTTGTCCTTACGAGGGCGCGCCGGTTCTCGCGCTTAACGTGCTGGGTCTCAATAACGAGAAAAAGCCCGCCGTCCATCTCGATGATAATCCCGCTTCTCATGTCACGCGCGGTAATCATCTGGTTAAAACCCTTCCCCCCTTCGCTGTCACAAGCACCATGTCTTCAATTCTTGCCCCGCCCCGATTCTTTATATAAAGCCCGGGCTCTATAGTTATTACCATGCCTTTTTGCAAAAACCGCTCGTTTTTCTCCGAAAGCCTTGGCCCCTGGTGAATTCTCTTCCCCACGCCATGACCCAGCGTGTGCAAAATATATTTTCCGAATCCTTTTTTTCTCATATAATCCTGGGCGAGGGCCGCCAGGATCTTAATTTTTAAACCCGGTTTAACGTTTCTAATCGCCAGTCGCTGGGCCGCTTTTACGGTTTCGTAAAGTTTTTCCATTTTCGCGTTTATTTTTCCCAGCTTTACGGTCCTTGTCAGATCGGAGCAGTAACCTTTATATTTCACTCCGAGATCCACCACTACCGCATCGCCCGATCGTAAAGTTCTTTCGGTTACTTTTGCGTGCGGCTTCGCGGCGTTCGGGCCGCTGGCGACTATCGTCTCGAAAGAACGCTTTAACCCTTTTTCCTTTATTTTACTTTCAATGGCGCGCTTTATCTCGATCTCGCGCGCCCCGGGCTTAATCTTTACCGATACCGAAGCAAAAATATCTTTTGCTATTTTTGCCGCTTTAATCAGGGAATCTATCTTTTTCTCGGAGCGCATTTTATTTTTTCGCAAGCTCTATCGCCGCTTCAAACCCCAATAAATAACTCGTTTTTCCGAAACCCGAAACCTGACCCTTGGCCACGGGCGCGATAAGCGACGTATGCCTGAACTCTTCTCTCGAGTAAATGTTGGAAAGGTGAACCTCTACGGTCGGTATGCCACATGCTGCCACCGCGTCCCTTATCGCGACGCTTGTGTGCGTGTAGGCGGCCGGGTTCATTAAAATCGCGTTTATTTTATTATCTTTCGCCTTTCCTATGGTGTCTACGATTTCGCCCTCGTGGTTTGACTGCATAATCTCAATATCGACGCCTTTTCCTTTTGCCTTTTCTCTTAAAGAGTTATTTATGTCTTCTATGGTAACCTTGCCGTATATGTCGACTTCTCTGGTGCCCAAAAGATTAAGATTCGGGCCGTGTATCACTAATATTTTTGCCATAAGTTACCCCCAAATTTGTAATTTGTGATTTGCCTGTCCGCCGACCTGTCCTCCGAAGCTCGAAGAGCGAAGGAGGAAGCCAAACACGGAAGCCAGCGGCCTTGCCGCTAGGCAGGTAATTTGGCGAAGGCGGAGAATTTTACTTTTCCTTGTCCGGCTTTTCAGCCTTATCGATTAACATAATCGGTATGCCGTCTTCTATCGGATACCTTAGTCCGCACTTAATGCAGACGATTTTGTCATTTTCCAGCTTCACATCCGATTTACATGACGGGCACGCCAGAATATCCAAAAGTTTTTTATCTATCATATCTGATATGTCTCCAATTTTTCCATTTCTTTGGGTTTAATCTTAAACTGCGAGGCAGAAGCGTAAATAATGCCCCCGACAAGACTTACCACTAAAAGCATCGCCAAAAGTAGTATGCTTAACGCAAAAGCGCTTTCGCTTCCTATGAGCGGCGTGAAAAACGCCACAATAGCGCCTTCGCGCAAGCCCAAGCCTCCGATAGACGGCAGCATGCTTATAACGCTTACTATGGGCATGACGAGAAATATGGATACCAGCGCCACGTTAGCGCCCAGCGCCCTTGTAAGGATATATATTATTGCGAAATAGATACCCTGCACAGCGGCGGATATCAGAATCGCGAAAGCGATAACCCTTTTTTTATTTTTATAGTCATGGACGGCCTTATAAACATTCGAAAGTTTTTCTCCGAGATTCCAAAGTTTAAACTTAGAAAAGATGACGAGGATGAATTTCGCGGCTTGTTTGTTCAGCGCAAAAATAAATACCAAAATCCCCCCGAGAGCGAATAGAAGCACGATTTTTTTAATGGCCGGCGCGACATCGCCGCCCGCCCACAAGAGAGAAACCGCCGCTATGGACACGAAAGAGAAAAGTCCTATGAATCTATCCATGAAAACAGCGATAAATGACTTCGCGGTCTTTTTTGTATCTTTGCTCGCGTAGTAAGCCTTGACTATATCGCCGCCTACGGCCGTTGGCATGAAGTTATTGAAGAAGTACCCTATGAAGGTAAGCTGAACAACGCGGCCGAACGCGATATCAAGGTTCTCGCCCGCGAAAAGTAATTTCAGCCTGGCTGAAAGACCCGAAGAGATATTAACAATAAAAAGTAGTGTTGCGGAAAAAAATAGGACAGGGTTGGCCTTTTTAAGCGTTTCCGCAATACGCGGGAAATGCCCCCTCATGCTCCAGACCAGAAACGCTACCAGCCCCACGCTCACCGCTATCCTTGATATCAGCAAAAGTTTTGCCTTCATATAAGGAGATAATATAACATAATTATAATTATTAGTAAAGCGAAAATGGGTTGTCGGCAAGCTTGCGTTCGTTGCCGTAGCGACTCTCAAAAATTGCGAATACAATCCTGCAATTCAGCAGTATAAGCATTTTTGCATAATGAGCAATTTTTGGAGAGCGAGAAAATGGCAGGTTTCCATTTTTGAGCGGCAAGCGGAGGCAACAACGCAAGCTTGCCCTCGTTTAGAGAAAAGGCAACTGTTGGGGTATTGACTCTATGCGAATTTTGAGGTGGCGGGATAACAAAGCATTATTTACCGTAATGCCTCTTTATTCTTTCTCTGTCCTCATTTTCTTTAATACCTTTATAGTAGATCTCTATAAACTCGATAACATCGTCCTCCTCGTAGTATGCGTATATTATCCTGATACCGCTTGCGGCGCCTTTTCCTTTTAACGCCTTGCAGGCAAATTTTCTGGCTTTATATATCTTCGGGTATTCAATTCCAAGATCGGATATCCTGACCACGCCTTTGTTATCGATGTTTTTCTTGTGCGCAAGCTTTAGCTGATTGGCGACAAAGGCATTTAGATCATCTTCAAGGGTCTTGAACTTTTTGGCGAGTTTTTTGAAATCCTTCTCGAATTCAGCGAGTTTGCGTATGTTATTGAATATCATCGTCACTGTAATCCCTCACTGAATAGGGCGGGGTGCGATAGAATACGGATTCATAATCTATTACTTCGCCTTCTTCCGTTGTCTGCCAAGGTACATCATTATGCGAATAATCGCTTATCTGCTTAGCGTTCATATCCGAGAGTGTATTTATAACATCATCGATAACTTTTTGCTCCTGAGTGTTGATTTTGGATAGGTCGGGTTTACGCAAGGGCAGATATTTTGTTTGAGGGTATTGGAAATAGCTGTCCTGAATTTTCCTAAGGTCTTTGCCTTCCATATCCTCTACGATCTTGATAAACTCTTTTGGGGTGGGCCCGTAGTTATTCCTGATGTATGTCGCTCCAATCAGTTGCTCTTCGTACTTCTCATAATAGTTAAAGTCGATAAAATAAAGAAGCTTATAGAGAACCGATTCCCCTACATTCGGTTTTGATCCGGCCTTGCTCAAAACATACAAT
>JADHYL010000028.1 GCA_016782495.1 Candidatus Omnitrophota bacterium | reverse complement strand
AAATGAGTTAGAGCGCGAGAAGCAATTGCTTAAAGCGGAAGCTATACACGATAAGATAGCAACAGGGGCTAAGATACGAGAGATAGACGAACAACTAGCGCGTCTGTTAGACTTATTTGTGGAGGGTGCAATTAGCGCTGAGGAGTACAAGGAAAAGAAGGCCTCGCTTATCAATAAAAAAACACACCATATAGAAAATCCCGTCAGTGGTACCAGTGACGAGAAATGGTTAGAACCGATGCGGGATTTTCTAACTCTTGCTCACCAAGCCAGTTACGTCGCTTCGGCGGGAACGCCTGAGGAATTGGCCGATTTTTTTAAAAAAATATGTTCGAACCGCAAGGTCGCAAACACAACCCTTTATGTTTCTTATAGTTCTGCTTTCAAAATCCTCGCCGAAACCGAAAAAGAACAATTGGGGTGGCTAACGGGATTCGAACCCGTGCTAAAAGAGCCACAGTCTTTCGTGCTACCACTACACCATAGCCACCATGAAAATTAAAAATCCAGATCCTTCGTCAATGGTCAACCCTCCTATTCGTCGGATTGCCGACATTGCTTCAGGATCAATTTTTGCTTCGCAAAAGTTGGCAGGCCCGGCGTGATTCGAACACGCGACCCTCTGCTTAGCTTACCGCACTAGATTTCTCTAGCTTCCTTACTATATGGAATTGCGGTCTGGACTATGTCTTCACCATTTCAGGTGTGTGGCGTATAGTCTCTGAGGACTCTCGCTTTATCTCGAGGTAATCGTTCGCCCATTTTACACTCTGCTTTTGATTATTTGCTGCCCTGTCAAAACGTATTGCTTTTGGACAGTCGGGAGCATTAGGGACATAAAGAACTACATCCTTTTCGGGGCAATAAATGGCATAGTAGTCGAACTCATTTTTGTTATACCATTCCGTGTGAACCCCTTTCTTATCAGACCAATTTCTTCTAAAACGTACTTCAACGGTTCCATTATTTTTTAACGTTGCATATTTGACTTGCAATCTTATAATTGAACCATCTATTAGCACGGCTACAAGATCATAGGGCTGATGTTCAGATAGCGGAACACATGGAACATGTCCTTTTTTTATGAGATCGCCAATAACTTTGGCTAATCCCAAATCTCCTTTATGCTTCGTGTGGTGCATTTTCACCTCCTTCCTGGCGAATTAACCTCGTTTTCGGCGGTTGCCTGCAAATAGCCCTGTTTTACTTAAGGGTGTCCTTGCATATAGCCACATCCACTTCATAAGTTTGTTTCCTCATGAAGGCTCCCAAGTTGAAAGGCAGATGCTCTATCCAACTGAGCTACGGGCCCACCTATTTATTCTAATTGCTTATAAGGAGTCGGGAAGGTGGGATTTGAACCCACGACCTCGTGGTCCCAAACCACGCGCGCTAGCCAAACTGCGCTACTCCCCGCCTATATTGCTTTTTTTTAGATTATAACAACCGCTATTTTGAAAGTCAAGCTAATTGGCCGTGGGTCTTCTTCGGCGTGTTTACAGAAAAGGTTGATCTTACAGATTCAGTATATAATACACGCCTTTTCTCACCATCATGACCGCTATGGCCGCCAAGAGGAGACTTGTAATTTTAGAAAGCGCTCTTGAGCCACTAACGCCAAGGACCTTTATAAGCATTTGCGAAAATAGAAAAATAATGCCGGCGAGTATTATATTAACCAAAACCGCTAGCAATGTTACCCTAAGGCCATAAGCGTCAAGCATTAAAAGCGAGGTTGTCAAAACCGCAGGGCCCACTATTAAAGGAGTGCCCAAAGGCACAAAACCCAATTCGCTTGAGGGTATGCGCCTCCTTTTATTAGGGCTTAAAAGGTCTATTATTGCGATGCAAAAAAGTAAAATTCCGCCGGCTATCATAAAATCCCCTATACTTATGGCAAGGATTTTAAAAACAGCTTTTCCCAGGAATACAAAACCGACGGCCAGACATAGCGCAGTTATGACGGATTGAACTACAATTTTGCTCTTTTCTTTGGCCGAAAGTCCTGCCGTAAGAGATACAAAAATTGGTAGCACCCCTATTGCGTCTACGGCTACAAATAGCGGTATGAAAGCCAGCATTAAATTATTCATTTTTTTAACACCTTCTTGTATGCGGCAAGGTAGTCCTTTGCCATTTTTTCCCGCGAGAAATTTTTCTCGACATGTTTTCGGCAATGCGTCGGCTTGATCTTATCGACCTTTTTCATCACATCGACCATTTCATCTTCCGTATTTACCAGAAACCCTGTTTTCCCATCCACAATAACCTCCGGCGCCGCTCCGCGCCGTAGCGCTATGACAGGCGTGCCGCAGGCCATTGATTCTATCATGACCAGGCCAAATGGCTCCTCCCACTGGCTGGTGAAAAGAGTGCACTTTGCCCTTTTCAGAAGGTTAAATATCATGTGCCTTGGTATTTCCTTGTGAAACTGGAAGAAAAGGTGCTCCGGATATTTGTCTATCCACGGCAGGATTTCTTTTCTGAAGAACTCTTTTTCAAAGTCCTCGGTCATTTTGACGGCCATTACAAGATTAACGCCGGCCCTAGTGGCTACGCGGATCGCAAGGTCAAGCCCTTTTTCCCAGTTAACCCTTCCCACAAAAAGGAAAAAGTCCTCTTTTGTCCTTTTCCACTCAATCGCTTTCGTGTTGACCGAGTTATGAACCGTGGCTGCAAAATTAATTTTGTCGTTCAGGGCAAGGTAAAGCTCCTTTTGCCTGTCTGATATAGAAACAAAATGGTTACTAGGGTTTTTTGAAAGTTCCGCGCATCTCATAACGGTTGCCTCGTTTGCCGGCCCGTGAAGCGTATAAAGCGTAGGTATGTCTACAGTCGGCGTGCCCAGCGTATGACAATGGACTATATCCGCGCCTTCGCCTGCCGCCATCGAAAATGCGTATTTATCCGCCAGCTCTCCGACAAACCTTTTGGCGCGCGTGGACGAATCCAGGCCGAAATGAAACTTAGAGCTCATGTATTGTATAAAACGGCAGGAAACACTTGTGTCCTTGGGCGCAAAAAGCGTAACATCCTCGCCCATGGCCTTTAACCCCTCTACGAGGTTGTGTATGACGAGCTCTATGCCTCCGTATCTTGGAGGAGGAACCGGAATCCAAGGCGGGGCTATTACAGCTATTTTCATACCGCCGCCTTTTTCGCGCCGCTCAAAGAAAGCGCTTTCTTATATGCTTTAAGATAATTTTTCGCCATTTTTTGCCTGGAGAAATTTTCCTCCGCGTGCCTGCGACAGTCTTCCGGTTTAAGAATGCCTACCCTCTTCGTCGCCTCTACCATCTCTTCGGCGGTGTTGACAAGAATGCCTGTTTTTCCGTCGATTATTATCTCGGGCGCTGCGCCCCTTTTCAAAGCGATAACGGGCGTTCCGCAGGCCATCGATTCCAGCATGACGAGGCCAAAGGGCTCTTCCCAGTGACTTGTAAAGAGCGTGCCTTTAGCGCGTCTGAATAGCCCGAATAAAAATTCGCGCGAGACTTCCCCGTATAGCTGTAATAAAATGTCTTTCGGGTGCTTTTCCAGTAAGGGCTCTATCTCTTTCTTGAAAAATTCTTTTTCGTACGTTTCTGCCATTTTAACCGCCATGACCAACCCCAGTTTGGCTTTGTTTGCAACGCTGACGGCTAAATCGATGCCTTTCTGCCAGCTCGCCCTTCCCACGAAAAGGAAAAAATCCTCTTTATCTTTGCTCCACCCAATGGCCTTCACGTCAACCGCGTGCGGAATGACATCCAGAAACTTGATATCGGGATTGAGCATGGAGTAAAGCTCTTTCTGCCTTTTTGAAATCGCTATGAAATGATTTTTAGGATTCTTGGCCAATTCCACGCACTCTTTTATGGCGCCTTCGGTCGCGCCGCCGTGCACCGTGTGTATTGTAGGTACTTTTGTCGCGAAATTGTAAAGCGTGTGATCGTGTATTATATCTACTTTTTCGTAGCTTGCGCGCGCGTAGGCGTATTTGGATGAAAGTTCCGCGACAAAAGATTTCTCGTCTTCCGGGGAATCCAATCCGAAATATAGCGGGCTCTCGAGATAAGGGCACACCTTGCAGGAAACCTTTGAGTCCTTGGGCCCGAAAAGAATAACCTCCTCGCCCAGCTCAACAAGCCCCTCCACGAGATTATATACCACAAGCTCGATTCCCCCGTACTTCGGCGGAGGTATCGGTATCCAGGGAGGCGCGATTATCGCTATTTTCATAACATCCTTTAAAGTTTCTTTGCGATCATCATTTAATAATTATTACCGGCCGGGAGCGAGAGTATTTCCTTGGGCGGAATACTGAGCGGTTTCTTTTTAGCTTACGCCGGGTTCGTTTACGGTTAAACTCGCCTTATAACCGTCCAGGGTTACTGAAACGCCCATAGGCAGCGTGACGTTAACATCTCCCGCGTGCCTGTGACCAGAAGGAAAACCATAAATTATCGGCACATTCAAATCGCTCAATATGTCATCAAGTATGTATTCTATTATATACTTTCTTCCCGAATGGTCGAGGCATTTTATCATTCTTCCGAAGACAAGCCCCCTGATTTTTTTGAATTTCCCTGCGAGTTTAAGCTGTATAAGATAATCGTCTATGCTCTCCAAGTCTTCCCCTATGTCTTCGAGAAAAAGTATTTTTCCGCTTGTGTCGATATCGTAAGGGGTTCCTATCGCGCTCATGACAAGCGACATGTTCCCGCCTACTAAAATTCCGGTAGCCTTGCCCGTCCTTAACGATCGCATCGTGGAAAATTTTAACTTGCCGAGAGGAACAGTTTGGGTAACGGCTCTGAGGAGGTACTTCAGCGTGATGGGATTCATGCTTTTATGTATTTCTCCGGATACGACAGGCCCGTGAAAAACAACCATGCCGAAGGTCTTATAAAGATACATGAGTAGCACCGTGATGTCGCTATATCCAAGGAATATTTTAGGATTTCTTTTTATAATTTTTTTATTGAGATACGGTATCGTTCTCATGGAACCATATCCCGCTTTCGCGCAAAATATGGCCTTCACTTCCTTATCGGCAAACATGCGGTTTATAAGCTCTGCTCTTCTTTCGTCATAACCTGCCATTGACCAGTATTTACTGAATATTGACCGGTCATATTTGACTTTGAAGCCGAGCTTTTTTAATTTTTCCACGCCTTTTTTAAAATATTTGGGATCGAAAGACCAGGCGGGAGCAACAATTCCTATAGTGTCCCCTCTTCGAAGAACTTGCGGTTTTCTGGGGCTAAATACTCTCATCTTCCAGCTTTGCTTTAGCGAGCCATATCGAACGGTAAATTCCTACTGGAATGTCTTTTGACATGCGCCAGGCAACATTAGCGATTCTTTCCGCCACATGCTGCACGACCTCGGGAACCGGTCCGCCGCCCGCTTCCTTGGTGCGCACGCAAAGTTCCGGTTGGTCGTTTACATAGTCTATGGCGACAAAACGCCTGTTTTTGCCTTTGCCTACAACGGCTATTTCAGAAGAGAAAAAATCCATATCGGTTACTCTGGCTATTTCCGATGTTATCCTCGCAAGCGAAAGAAGCTTATAGTTATAAAGGTCTCTCAAGGTGACAGAGCTGTACTTGTAAGTCTCGTTATCCCACCAGCATGGTATTATCTCCCCGAAAAGGAAATACACTCTGAACCACCCCTTTTTATCGCCAA